>CALDVP010000178.1 GCA_937924195.1 uncultured Lysobacterales bacterium | reverse complement strand
CGCGAGGGTGCGGTCCAGGGCGCCGGCGCCACGGCGAAGGAACTGCTCGACGCCAGCGCCGCGCAGCTCGACGACGTGTACGGCGATGCGCCCGAACTGCGCCGTTCGGTGCTGCTGGCGATGGGCGAGCTGTATTTCACGCTCGGTGACTACCCGGCGGCGCGCGCGATGCTCGAGCGCTTCCTCGGTGCGGCCGGGCCGGACACGCCGATCGACGACCGCGCGCTCGCCCATGTCCAGCAGGCGCAGGTGCTGCTGCGCCTGGGCGATCGTGACGGGGCGCGTGCCGAAATCGAGGCGGCGCAATCGTTGCGCACGGTCGCGTCAGGTCCGCCGCGCGACCTCGACGCGCAACTGCTGGCCGCGCGTTCCCAGCTGGCGCGTGCCGACGGCGATCTCGCGGCCGGCATCGCGCTGCAGCAGGAGGCGGTCGCGGCGACGGCGCGCGCGGTCGACGGTTCCGGGCATCGCCTCGGCATCGCCGAGAGCAACCTGGGCATGGCGCTGCTGCAGGCCAATCGGCTGGAGGACGCCCGTGCCAGCTTCACTTCGGCGCTGCAGGTTTTCGCCGATGCCGGCTACGGGCGCTCGGTGCATGCGATCACGACGCTTGGCAATCTCGCCAATGTCGAGAGCCTGCTCGGACGTTTCATGGACGCCGCCGTCCACTACGCCGAGGCCGAGGCGCTGGCCTCCGCGGCCACGGCCGAAAGCGCCACGATGGCGGCCCTGCTGCAGAACCATGCGCGACTGCTGCTGGCGCAGGACCGCCTGGACGACGCGTTGCCGCGCGCGGAACGGGCGCTGGCCTTGGCCGAGCGCTACGTTGGTGCGGACAGTCTCGATGCCGCCGGCATCCGGTTGACCCTCGCCGAGATCATGCTGGCGCTTGGCGACCCGCGTGCCGCGCAGGCGGCGGTCGAGGTGGCGAGGACGATCTACGGCGCGAGGTTGCCGCCGGGCCACCCGCTGATCGCTCGCGGGGACATGGTTGCGGCACGGATCACCTTGGCGATGCATCCCGACGCTCCACTCGCGCCGCTGGTCGACGCGGTGCAACGCCTCGAGTCCGCGCCGGCGCTGCTGGCCCGCCAGGTGTTGCGCGGGGCGGTGTGGATCGCGGAAGCGGCGATCGCGCATGGGGATCTGGCGACCGCGGCGTCGACGCTTGCGCGCGTCATGGCGCACCCGGTCTATGCCGAGTTGCCAGCGGCTGATCAGGCTGAGGCGCGGGCGTGGGCGGCCCTCAGCAGATCGGCTGGTGAGCGGCATCCGGAGACGGACCTCGGAGCCGAACTTGCGGTCATGGTCGCTGCGTGGGGTGACGGGCACTCCCGGTTGCGCGCAATCGAGCGGGCAGCTGGCGCTAGCGAACGCTGAAGGCCGCACGCAGCGGCCTGACGCCGCCGCGATCATTCATGGCTCGAAGCCGTTGCGGAACAGCAAGTCGCCTGGATGCTCGAAGGCGCCGAAATCGCAGCGCGCGAGCCCATCGCCATTGCCGTCGATCGGTCGCGGCGTGCCGCGGATGTCGGTCGACGGACAGATGGAGGCAACAGGTCCCGAGACGCCGTCGACGATGACCGGATCGCCGTCGAAGCGCAGTGCGCCGAGTAGCACGCTTTCGTCGATCGCCGGAACGGGCATGCCCGGGTAGGTGATGAAGTCGCCGGGCGCAGCGAGAGCGCACGGCTGCTTCGACAAATTGCCCTCGAACGACGGATTGGTGACGCCACTACCGTCGCAGGCGGAGTTACGGTCGACGTCGGCCAGCACGTTACCGGCGAGCCAGGCATCCGGGGAGTCGAGCAGGGCGAGGTGGGAACCCGCCGCCGCGCCGTTGCCGAAGAACGAATTGAAGAACAGGCGGGGCGCGCCCCGGCTCAGGTGGACGGCCCCGCCGCGTTCGAGCACGTCGTTGTTGACGAACGTGTTGTTGACGAACGTGGCCCGTTTCGCGCTCGAGCTCCCGCCCAAACTGCCGGGACCGTGGACGGCGCCACCGCGCCGGGCAGAGTTGCCGCGAAAGTAGTTGCGTTCGATGAACCATTGGCAGGAGCCGCTGCAAGCGAAGAAGAGACCGCCGCCGAGACCCGCACCATCGGTGGTCAATGGCGTTGCGCTATTGGCCCGGAACTCGTTGTCGAGGACGTCGGCGGTGCCATTGGGTTCGAGCCTCGCGCTCACCGCGCCTCCGACTCCGCCACTGGTCGCCGCACCGACGTCGATGAAATTGCCGCTGAATCGATTGGCCTCGAGGTTGATGGTCGAGCCGCTGATGCGCACGGCGCCGCCCGCGCCGCCGGGGATGGTCTGCGGAAATGGAATCGCGAGGGTCCGGTTCTGCACGAACGCGTTGCCGACGATGGAGACGCCGGTGCCGGCACCCGCTTCCCATCTCACCGCGCCCCCTGTGGGCGCGCCGGCGGACGATGCCACGCAGTTCTCGAAGCGGCTGAAGGACAACGCGAGACTCGTCGCTTGACCTTCGTTCAGCAGCAGCAAGCACCCTCCAGCGCCGGCGCTCTGGCGCCCGTTGCGAAAACTGATCCTGCTGATGCTGACGCTCGGTACCCCGCTGCCGACCACCAGAATCGGGTGCGTCGAGGCGCCGTCGATGACGGGACTCCTCGCGTTGCCGTTGAGCGTGATCTGACCGTTGGTCCACACCGGCAATGCGCTCTGCAGGGTGATGACCCCGCCGCTCGGATATGCGGTGCTGAAGCTGATCGTGTGCGGCGGGCTCGGGGCTGCATTGGCGTCGAGGATGGCCTGCCGGAGCGAGCCGGGTCCGGAGTCGGCGGTCGACGTGACCGTGAAAGTGGCAGCGAGCGCCGTGGTGTTCAGGCCGGCAAGGGCGCCGGCGAGGAGGGCGAGGGCGATATGGCGCATGGACGACTCCGGGGCTGGTTCCGGAGTCGCATACGAGGCGTTCCGTCGAATCCGGACATCACCCTGCGATGTCGGAATCAAGATCGCGCGGACCGGCCCTCGCAAGCGTCAAGGCGCGAGCTTGCGCTTCAACGCCCGCGCGATCGGCGCCGGCAGCCTGGGCAACGCGCGCAGCACGTGCGGCAGCATGCGGCGCTTCGCCCCCGAGAGCGACTCGGGGATCACGGCCTCGATCAGGTGCGGCCCCGGCATCGCCAGTGCGTACTCGAAGGCGTGGCAGAAATCCTCGGCGGTATCGGCGCGCGTGGCGTGCACGCCCATGCCCTGGGCGAGCCGGGCGAAGTCGAGCGCGGGTGCGGTGAGATCGAGCTGCGAGCGAGCCTTGGGGCCGATGCGCTCGGCACCGACGCGCTCGAGTTCGACGTTGAGGACCGAGTACGAGGCGTTGGCGAAGATCACGGCGGTGACGTCGAGGCTCTCGCGCGCCATCGTCCACAGTGCCTGGATCGTGTACATCGCGGTACCGTCCCCGATCAGTGCGATGACCGGTCGCTCGGGGCAGGCGATCGCGGCGCCGATTGCATTCGGCAATCCCTGGCCGATGGCACCGCCGGTCAGCGTGATCAGGTCGTGGCGCGGGCAGCCGGCAGTCATCATCGGCAGCATCAGGCCCGAGGTGATCGCCTCGTCGATGACGATTGCGCGCTCGGGCATGAGGTGGCCGATGGCCTTGCATACCTTCTCGGCGGTCAGTCGGCCCCGCGGACGATCGGGCCGGCGCGCCGGCTGCAACGCCGGTGGCTCGGCCTCGGCGCCGAGCGCGCGCACCAGCGCTTCGAGGCTGCCGACGACGTCCTCGTCCGGCGCCGCGAGGGTGTGGACGGTGCAGCGGGCCGGCACCAGCTCGCTCGGCTTGCCCGGATAGGCGAAGAACGACACCGGAGCCTTGGCGTCGACCAGCACGAGGTGATCGAGTTCGCCCAGCTGCACCCCGGCGAGCTCGGCGAGGTAGGCGACGCGCTCGACCGGCGGCAGGCCGGCGCCGCGCTCGAGGCGGGTCGGAAAGACCTCGGCCAACAGCTTGGCGCCAGATCGCGCCGCGATCTTCGCGGCCGCAAGCAATTCGGACTCGCGCAGCGCGCGGCCACCGAGCAGCAGCGCGGTCTTACCACGGCCGCGCAACGCGCCGGCGATGGCCTCGATCCGCGCGGTGTCGACCCGCTTCGGCGCCGGTGGCGCCGGGGGCGGGCAGGGCACGCCGCCCTCCCCCCACGACACGTCGGCCGGCAGGATCAGGGTCGCGACCTGGCCGGGCGGTCCGAGCGCGGCGGCGATCGCAGCGACCGCGTCGCGCGCGAGTTCCGCGGTGCGCTGCGAGGTGCGCACGAAACCGGGTGAAACGTTGCGTGCGACGGTCTCGATGTCGGACTGGAGCTGCGCGTCGAGCGGCACGTGGTAGGTCGCGTGGTCGCCGACGATGTTGACGATCGGCACCTTGCCCTTGCGCGCGTTGTGCAGGTTCGCAAGGCCGTTGCCAAGCCCGCAGCCGAGGTGCAGCAGGGTCGCCGCGGGCTTGCCGGCCATCCGCGCGTAGCCGTCGGCGGCGCCGGTCGCGACGCCCTCGAACAGGGTCAGTACCGCCCGCATGCGCGGTTCGTCGTCGAGCGCGGCGACGAAGTGCATCTCGCTGGTGCCGGGATTGGTGAAGCAGACCTTGATGCCGGCGTCGGCGAGGGTCTGGATCAAGGCCTGGGCGCCGTTCGGCATCGAGATCTCCTGGTGGATCGTCGGAAGAGCGCGGGCGTCAGCCGCGATCGAGGTCGAGGTGCTGGGGGCCGATGTCGGCGACGCGCTTGACGCCAACGAGCGCCATCGTGCGCCTTAGTTCCTCGCGCCAGGTCGAGAGCAGCGCGCGCAGCCCGGGCTCGCCGTCGCCGGCCAGCGCGAGGATCCACGGCCGGCCGACCATCACGCCGCGGGCGCCTAGCGCCAGCGCGCGGAACACGTCGACGCCGCTGCGGATGCCGCCGTCGACCAGCACCTCGGTGCGATCGCCGACGCGCGCGACGATCGCCTGCAGCACGCGCGCGGTCGCCGCGGCGCCGTCGAGCTGCCGGCCGCCGTGGTTCGAGACGACCAGTGTGTCGGCGCCCGCCGTCACCGCCGCGAACGCGTCGTCCGGATCGAGCAAGCCCTTCAGCAGCAGCTTGCCGCGCCAACGCTCGCGTACCCAGCCGATGTCGGCCCAGGTCACGGTCGGATCGAACTGCGCATCGACCCAGGCGCGGAAGTCGTCGAGCGCGCGCGCGGCCGGCACCAGCGCGCCCAGGCTGCCGAAGCTGTGCGGCTTGCCGCGGAGAGCCACGTCGTAGAGCCACTTCGGGCGTGACAGCACCTGCCTCAGCCGCAGCAGCCTCGGTCGCAGTCCTGGCTGCCCGAGGCCGTTGCGGGTGTCGCGATGCCGCATGCCGGGCAGCGGCAGGTCGACGGTGAAAACCAGGGTGCGGACGCCGGCGGCCCAGGCGCGCTCGAGCATCGCGGCAACGAGGCCGCGATCGCGCAGCATGTAGAGCTGGAACCAGTACAAGCGACCGGCGCTGGCGGCTGCCACTTCCTCGAGGCCACAGATGCCGACCGTCGACAGCGTGAACGGGATCCCGATCGACTCCGCGGTCCGCGCGGCCTGCGCTTCGCCACGCCGCGCCATCATCCCGGCGAGGCCTACCGGAGCCAGCGCGACCGGCAGGCTCGCGGCGTCGCCGGCCAGCGTGGTCGCGGTGTCGACGCCGTCGACATCGACGAGCACGCGCTGGCGCAGATCGAGCCGTGCCCACGCCTCGACGTTGGCCGCCAGCGTGCGCTCGTCTCCGGCGCCGCCATCGATGTAGTCGAACAGGAAGCGCGGCAGACGTCGCCGCGCCCGTTCCCGGAAGTCCTCGTACGTGGCGGGGCAGTGTCCGATCATCCGTGGCTCCGTCGGGTCTTGCCGGCGAGCTCCCGCGCCGCCGCGCGGGCGGTCAGGATGCAGCCCGGCAGGAAGGTGCCTTCGAGCGAGCGCCGGCCGTTCGCGCCACCGCCGCCGAAGCCGGCGGCCTCCCCGACGCAGTAGAGACCCGGCACCGGTTCGCCATTGCCGTCGAGCACCCGGCTGGACAGGTCGGTGCGCAGGCCGCCCAGGCTCTTGCGCGTGATGAGTTGCATCCTGATCGCGATGAAGGGCCCGGCGCCCGGAGCCCTCAGCGGCTTCGGCGCGCAGGTGCGCAGCCGGTCGGGTCGCCATTGCCGCGCATGCTGGATGCGCCGGATCTGATCGTCGTTGGTCAGCGCGATGCCGTTCGCGAACTGCGCGTCGAAGGCATCGACAGTGGCCTCGAGGCGCGCCGGGTCGATGTCGTGCGAGCAGGTCAGGGCGTTCATCTTCGCGGCGAGGCCGGCGAGCGTGTGGTCGACCAGGAAGTCGGCACTCTCGCGTTGCATCTGCCGCACGAGCCGGTCGTTGCCGAACAGCGTCTCGAGCACGAAGCGGACGAACTGCCGGTCGCGGATCCGCGGGTTGTGCTCGGCGCCCGAGATCGCGAATTCCTTCCGTGCGATCCGCCAGTTGAGGAGGTGCCAGGTCCAGGGCCTTTCCTGCTCGGCGACGCGCTGGCACAGCCAGTGAGTGTCGAAGCCCGTGACCAGCGGCTCGGGGCCGATGCGCTCGCCGCGATGGTCCAGCCATAGCGCCGACTTGCACGGGATCGTCGAAAGTCCGTGGCCCTCGAAGTGCGGGAAGGGATGCGGGAAGCCGGCCGCGTAGTTCCACATCTCGCCGGCATTGACGATGACGCCGCCGAGCGTCTCGGCGACGTGGCGATGGAGCCGGCCGTCGGCGAAGGGGTGGGCGCCGTTGAGCATTCGGGCCGGCATCGGGCCCCCGCGCGGCCAGTTGCGCCGGACCTCGTCGTGGCTGCCGTTGAGGCCGCCCATCGCCAGTACCACGGCGTCGGCGCGTAGTCGCAACTCGGCGCCGCTGGCCTCGTCGACCGCGATCGCACCGACCACGCGGGCGCCGTCGCGCTCGAGCGCGGTGATCCGGTGGCGGTGAAGGAGCGTCAGCCGGCCGCCCGCGCCGGCCCTGCGCATCGCTTCGCCCAAACGCAGCACCAGTTCGCGCGCCGTGCCCCAGACGATGTGGTAGCGCGGCAGCGAATTGCCCTCGCCGTAGCGTCCGCGCTCGACCCAGTTGACCGCGGGCAGGAAGCGCAGGCCCTCGCCGACCAGCCAGTCGTAAACCTCCGGTCGCGAGCGTTCGACGTAGTGCCGCGCCCACGCCATCGACCAGTGGTCTGCGGGATCCACCTCGCCGAAACGCAGCCAGTCGCGCAGCGCGACCTCGGGCGTATCGGGGATCTTCATCCGCGCCTGCAGCGGCGTCCCGACAAGCGCCATGCCGCCGAAGGCCCAGCGCGCGAGGCCGCCGAATCGCTCCTCGGTATCGCGGTCGACCAGCGCCACCGAGAGGCCCGCACGCAGCGTCTCGAGCGCGGTGACGATGCCCGCGAGCCCGCCGCCGGCGACCAGCACGTCCGCGCTTCGGGTCGATGCCATCTGCGACTTCCCTCCGATCCCGCGGATTGAATCACGACCGCAGCGGTACGGGAGCGATGGCCTCGGCTCGATTCGCCGCCTCGATGGGAACCGGCCGCAGCGCGGATCGCGACCTTCGGTCGCTCCTACGGTCGAAACGCTTCTCCGTGGTAGGAGCGAGCGAAGCGCGCGATGTCAGTGCAGGTCGGTCGCGATGGCCGCCGGACGAAACGTTCCACGATCAGCGTCCGCCGAAGCGCGCCGCCACCGCCTCGCGCGTCGGCATCGCCGGCGCGGTGCCGCGCGTCTCGGTCGAGAGCGCGGCGACGCGGTTCGCGTGGATCACGGCCTCGCGCAGTGGGCGCCCCTCGCCGAACACCAGCGCTGCGGCGAGTCCGCCGCTGAAGGCATCGCCGGCGCCGGTGGTGTCGATCGCGCGGACCTGCTCGGCGGCGACCCGGTAGCCGCGCGCGGCGTCGTGCCAGCGGGTGCGCGCCGCCTCGTCGCGATGGGCGACGAACGATCCAGCGGCGCCGAGCGTGATCACGACGGTCGGCAGGTCCAGTCGCGCGCACAGTGCCTGCAACTCGTCATCGGGAAGCATTACGGCCTCGAGCCCCCGCCGTGCCGCGTGAGCGTCGCCGGCCAGATGCTCGAGCAGCCAGGCGAACTCGGTCTCGTTCGGGGTCACGAGGTCGGCGAGGCGGATCAGGTCCGCCGGGGCGTCGGGGTTGCGTGGGGCGGGATTCAGCAGCGGGATCGCGCCCGACTCGCGCGCCAGTTCCATCGCGGCGCGCGTGGCCTCGATGCGGTTCTCGAGCTGGGTCACGACGACGCGGGCGTCGCGGAAGTGGTCGCGCCGCGCGCGCACGAAGTCGCCCGACAGCCGCGCGTTGGCGCCGAGCGCGACGACGATGCGGTTGTCGCCGCGCGCGTCGACGAGGATGCTGGAGGCGGCCGTGAAACTGTCCGGACACTCCTCGAAGTCGACGGCAAGGCCGATCCCATCGCTGAAGCGCCGCGCGGTGTCACCGAGCGCATCGCGCCCGATCGCCCCCAGGAACAGCGTCGGCACGCCTTGCCGGTGGCAGGCGACGGCCTGGTTGTAGCCCTTGCCGCCGGGTCCGGTCGAGAACTCGCCGATCCGTGTTTCGCCGGTCACCGGAAAGGTGTCACAGGTCCAGCAATGGTCCTGGACGTAGGAGCCGACGACGACGACATGGGCGGTGCTCATCGATGCGTGCTCGTGGTTACTGGTTGACGCCCGTCGGCCATTGTCGGACCCGCTTTTGCAAGCATCGGTCGGTCCCGATTCGGCCCGGCCAGCCATGGTAGATCGCTCGCCGGCGTGCCGCTGGTCGAGCGCAGGTCTGGGCTGGCAACCGTCCATGGTGTGACCCTCCGGCCGCGCCATCCGTGGCGTGGCGTTCGCGCCTCGTGGCAGTGCCGCGCGTCAGCGGGGCTGCGCCCCGCTGACCGGCGCTCACCCAATGCCGCCCAGCTTCGACAGCACGCCGGCGATCGTGGCCGTCATCATCGTCGCGATCGAGCCGCCGAGCACGGCGCGCAGCCCGAAGCGGGCGAGGTCCGAACGGCGTTCAGGGGCGAGGCCGCCGATGCCGCCGATCTGGATCGCGATCGAGGCGAAGTTGGCGAAACCGCACAGCGCATAGGTCGCGATCAGCACCGAATGCGGCGACAGCTGCTCCTGCACCTTGGCGAGTTCGAGGTAGGCGACGAACTCGTTCAGCACGACCTTCACGCCGATCAGGCTGCCGACGATGTCGGCCTCGGCCCATGGCACGCCGATGATCCATGCGATCGGCTTTAGCAGGTAGCCGAAGATCACCTGCAGGCTCAGCACCACCGGCGCCTCGGGGTTCGCGGTGAGCGCCTGGTTGATCGACCAGCCGGAGCCGAACCACTCGATGCCGCCGAACCAGCCCAGCGGGGCGTTCAGCATCGCGATCAGCGCGATGAACGCGATCAGCATGCCGCCGACGTTGATCGCGAGGCGCACGCCGTCGGCCGCGCCGGTCGCGGCGCCGTCGATCACGTTGACGGTGTGCTTCTCGACGTTGATCTTGACCGTGCCGCGGGTCAGCGGCTCGCCGGTCTCCGGGATCAGGATCTTCGCAATCACGAGGGTCGCAGGCGCCGCCATGATGCTCGCGGTCAGCAGGTGCTTGGCGAAGAACTCCATCTGCGACTGGTCGCCGCCGCCCAGCATCAGCACATAGGCCGCCAGCACGCCGCCGGCGATGTGGGCCATGCCGCCGATCATCATCGTCAGCAGCTCGGACTCGGTCATCCGGGCGATGTAGGGCTTGACCGTCAGCGGCGCTTCGGTCTGGCCGACGAAGATGCTGGCGGTCACGCTGGTGGTCTCGGCGCCCGAGACATTCATGACCCGCGTGATGGCCCAGGCGATGCCGCGGACGATCGCCTGCATCACGCCGAGGTGGTACAGCGCGCCCATCAGCGCGGCGAAGAAAATGATCGTCGGCAGGACCTGGAAGGCCAGCACGAAGCCCCAAGGCGTCGGCTCGCCTTCGGGCGTCGCCGCCTGGATCAGCGAGCCGAACACGAAGCCGGACCCGTCCTTGGTGAACTCGAGCACCTGCACGAACAGCTTGGCAAGGAAGCCGAAGGCCTCGCGTCCACCCGGGACCAGCAGCACCAGCATCGCAAAGCCGATCTGGAGCGCGATGCCGGTACCGACCAGCTTCCAGTCGACGCGCCCCTTCGCGTTCGAGAACAGCCACGTCAGACCGACGAGACTAGCGAGGCCGAAAAGGCCGAAGAGCACGTCGCCGATCAGTTCCCCGATCCCCTGCATCGTCGATTTCCCCGATGGACGGGCCGCCGGGCCCGTGGCGTGAAGAGCGCTGAGGTTAGCAGTGGCGCACGGCGGTCAGCGCAGGACCACGGCCACTGCGAGCGCCACGAACACCAGCGCTGCGGTGATCCGCGCGGCCTTGAGCGGGATCCGGTGCGCGAAACGCGCGCCGAGAAAGACCACCGGCACGTTCGCGAGCATCATCCCGAGCGTGGTGCCGACCACGACTTCCCACAGCGGCGCGTAATTTGCGGCGAGCACGACGGTCGCGACCTGGGTCTTGTCGCCGATCTCGGCGAGGAAGAACGCGATCGTGGTTGCGACGAAGGCGCCGTACTTCGAGGCCGTCTGGGCCTCGCCCTCGCTGATCGTGTCGGGCTTGAGCGCCCACAGCGCGACTGCCACGAAGGAGGCCGCCAGCAGCCACTTGAGCAAGCCTTCTGGCAGCTGGGCCGCGATCCATGCACCGGCCCACGCAGCGACGGCGTGGTTGGCGACCGTCGCCACCAGGATGCCGAGCACGATCGGCCAGGCCTGCCGGTAGCGGGCCGCCAGCACCAACGACAGCAGCTGGGTCTTGTCACCGAGCTCGGCGACGGCGACCACGCCGGTCGCGATCAGCAGGGTCTGCATCTGGAGGTTCCAGCGCGGGGTCGCGTAGTGTCGCAGAAAGGTGTCGGCGATCGCCCTGCGGTAGTTCCACCCGTCACGGGCGCAGCGGAAACCGCTTGACAAGTCGAGGTGATCTGATCCATCTTCGCATCGCGATGCAACGATATTTCGCCGCCGCCGTCACCGCCCGCCTCGTCTGCATGTGCCGTTGCATGTGCATGTGTGCGCCCGCGCGCGGAGATCGGCACGTCTAGCAGCACCGCTACACCGGCAACACCCCCCTAGACCCCCGGAATCCGCGACGGCGAGAGCCTCGAGCGGATGTCTTCGTTTCCGGATCTCGCCAACGCGGCCCACGGGACCATCCCCGAGGAGAACCACGATGTCGAGCACCGAGAAGCGCCCTTACCGATTCGAAACCCTGCAGGTCCACGCCGGCCAGGAGCCGGCTCCGGGCACCAACGCGCGCGCGGTTCCGATCTACCAGACCACCAGTTACACCTTCAACGATTCCGAGCACGGCGCGCGCCTTTTCGCGCTCCAGGAGTTCGGCAACATCTACACGCGGATCATGAATCCGACCACGGACGTCTTCGAGAAGCGGATTGCCGCGCTCGAAGGCGGAGTCGCCGCGGTTGCGACCAGTTCAGGCCAGGCGGCACAGTTCATCGCGCTGTCGACGATCGCGCAGGCCGGCGACGAGATCGTCTCGACCAGCTTTCTCTACGGTGGCACCTACAACCAGTTCAAGGTCACGCTGCCGCGTCTCGGCATCGGCGTGAAGTTCGTCGAAGGCGACAAGGTCGATGGTTTCCGGCGCGCGATCGGGCCGAAGACCAAGGCGCTCTACGTCGAGACCATCGGCAATCCGCGCTTCAACATCCCTGACTTCGAATCGCTCGCGCGCGTGGCCGAGGAGGCGGGCGTGCCGCTGATCGTCGACAACACCTTCGGCGCGGCCGGCTACCTCGCGCGCCCGATCGACTACGGCGCCAACATCGTGGTCGCGTCGGCGACCAAGTGGATCGGCGGTCATGGCACTGCGATTGGCGGCGTGATCGTCGATGCCGGCAACTTCGACTGGGGCAACGGCCGGTTCCCGTTGTTCACCGACCCGGCGCCGGGTTACCACGGCCTCAAGTTCTGGGAAGTGTTCGGGCCCAACGGGCCGTTCGGCAACATCGCCTTCGCGATCCGCGCGCGGGTCGAGGGCCTGCGCGACCTCGGGCCCGCGCTTGCGCCGTTCAACGCCTTCCTGCTGCTGCAGGGCATCGAGACCTTGTCCCTGCGGGTGCAGCGCCACGCTGACAACGCGCTTGCACTGGCGAGTTGGCTGGCGCAGCACCCGGACGTGGCCTGGGTCGACTATCCGGGCCTTCCGGAGCACCCCTATCACCGGCTGGCGAAGAAGTATCTGCGCAACGGATTCGGCGGCGTATTGACCTTCGGTGTACGCGGTGGCTACCACGCGGCCAAGAAGTTCATCGACAACGTCCAACTCGCCTCGCACCTCGCCAACGTCGGCGACGCCAAGACACTCGTGATCCACCCGGCCGCGACCACCCACCAGCAGCTCTCGGCCGACGAGCAGGCCGCAAGCGGGGTGACGCCGGACCTGGTACGCGTGTCGGTCGGCATCGAACACATCGATGACATCAAGGAGGACTTCGATCGGGCGCTGCGCGCGGCGCGGGTCGCGGTCGCGGCATGAGCGGCTTCGCGCTGTCGGCGGAGACGCGTGTCTTCCGGCTCGGGCGGGTCTTCCCGCTCGAGTCGGGCGCCGTCCTCGACGACCTCGTGCTGGCTTATCGGACCTGGGGTCGCCTGAACGCGGCGGCCGACAATGCCGTGGTCGTGTGCCATGCGCTGACCGGCTCGGCCGACGCCGACCGCTGGTGGGCGCCCCTGTTCGGGGCGGGCCGGGCGCTCGATCCCGAGCGTGACTTCATCGTTTGCGCCAACGTGCTCGGTGGCTGCTACGGCAGCACCGGTCCTACGACCTGCGATGCGGACGGTCGCCGCCTCGGAACCCGCTTTCCGCCGGTGACGATTCGCGATCAGGTCCAGGCGCAGATCGCGCTGGTCGACGCGCTCGGCATCCGCGGGATCCGGCTCGTGATCGGCGGCTCCATGGGTGGGCTGCAGGCGCTCGAGTGGCCATTGCTCGACCGCCGGGTCGCGGCGGTCGCGACGATCGCGGCTTCAGGGCGCCATTCGGCCTGGTGCATCGGCTGGAGCGAGGCACAGCGCCACGCGATCGCGGCCGATCCGCGCTTTCGCGGTGGGGAGTATCCCGCTGACGCGCACCCCGACGCTGGTCTCGCCGTCGCGCGCGCGATCGCGATGCTGACCTACCGCACCGCGCGATCGCTCGACGCGCGGTTCGGCCGTCATTCCGGTGACGCGGTGTTCGGCGAGCGCGCCACCCGTCCGGGTGCGCCCGCAGTCGCCAACTGGCTGTCGCACCACGGTGAGTCGCTGGTAGCGCGCTTCGACGCGCTGTCGTACTGGCGGCTGCTGGACGCGATGGACAGCCACGACCTCGGCCGGGGGCGCGGTAGCTACCGCGAGGTCGCGCGGCGGATCCAGCAGCCGGTACTGGTGGTGTCGATCCCGACCGACACGCTCTATGTCGCCGCCGAGCAGATCGAGCTCGCCGAAGTGTTGCCCGACGCTGAACTGGTCGAACTCGACAGCGAGCACGGACACGATGGTTTCCTGATCGACGCCGAGCGGCTCGAGCCGATCGTGCGCGCGTTCCGCAGCGGCCGCGAGGTGGCGAGGGCGGCCTAGCGCGCGCCGCAGGTCCCGGGTTGACCCCGTTGCGTCAGGGTGAAGTCAGTCCTTGGCCCTTCGTCTCGTGCGCCAGCGGGAGCGGCCCCGGGACGCGCTTTGGCGTCCTGATCTCGAGCGCACCACCGCGTGGCTCAGATCGCCATCGACTGCGTCGGCGGCCGCGGAGTGGGCGCCGCCGGCGGGAGCGGCAGGTCGAACGAAGTGGTGGACGGCGCCGGCGGTGCCGGAGGCGCGGCCGGCGCGGTCGGCCACAGCGCCTCGAAAGACGGTCGCTCCGGAACCGTCATGACCAGCACCTGCCGCTTGCGCTCGCGCAGGACCTCGACGTTGATCGTGGTCCCGGGTTCGTGCCGACGCAGCGCGCGCATCACGTCACTCGGCGACTCGACGCGCTGCCCGCCGATGCTGGTGATCACGTCGCCCGTCGCGAGCGGCGCAAAGCGCGGGTTCTTCTGCTCGAGCACCAGCACGCCGCTCTCGGCCCCGAAGAACCTGCCGAGCTCTGGGTTGATCGCCGCGAAGCGCACATCGCGTGCGCCCTCGTGGAACACCCGTGCCCGCCGGCCGGCCATTTCGCGCGCGTACCGGGCACGCTCGCGCGCGCGCTCGACCAGCATGTCTACCTCACCGCTCTCGAGCCCTTCGATACTGCGCAGCCGCTCGCGCAGTGTCGCCGGTACCCCGCCATCGCCCGACCATGCGAACTCGCTGCGCTTCTGCGCCGTGGCGACGATTTCCTGGCGCTTGCCGTCGCGGCTGATCGTCAGCCGTACCGACTCACCTTCCTTCGGTCGACCAACCAGCTCGCGCGCGGTCGTCATAGCGGATTTGCGCCTGCTCGCCTGCGCGGTCGAAGCGACATCCTGTCCGTTGATGGCGAGGACACGGTCGCCGGCGCGCAGGCCGGCCTGTTCGCCGGCGCCGCCGGGCGTCACGGCGCGGATGTAGACGCCGTCCGAATCCTGGCCGAAGACGACGCCGATCATCGCGCGATCGCCGGCGGCGATCATGCGGATCTCACGGCGGTCGCCGCGGGGGCCGCGCTCGCCCAGCTCGCGGCGCAGCTCGAACACCTTGCGCCGGGCTTCCGCGAGCTCGCGCTCGGCGCGTTCGAGCTCGGCGCGCTTGTGCTCGAGTGGCTTGGCGTCGGCGGGCATGGGAGACGCGCCAGACTGCGCGGTGGCGGCGACGGGCAGGCCGAGGGCGAGGGCCAGCGCCGTGGCGATCAGGGTTTTCTCGAAACTCATGGTCTTCTCCAACTGTGGATTCACAAGGCAATGTCGTCGGCGGGTTCGGCCGGGACTGCGATTACGCCGGTGGTGCCTGCCATCAGGGTCTCGTTGCCGCCGCTGCGGAGTGCGGAGAGCTCCTGCAGCAGCCCGAGACGCACGCGCCAGAGCACCTCGGCATTGCGGGGGTCGAGGTCGGTCGCGAGCTGGTCGTCGATCGCGGCGATCAGGTCTTCGACGTGGCTTGCAGCCATGGCGAAGTCGGCGTCGACCGGGAAGGAGTCCCCGCTGTCGCGCAGCGCCCGTTCGAGCGCCTGGTTGCGGGCGACGAGATCGGCGACCAGGCGCGCTTCCGCATCCTGTGTTGCGGTGATGGACGCGGTAGCGGCTTCGATCGGGTCGTCGGCGCTGCGCGGCACCAGCCAGCCGATCGCGACGGCGAGCGCCGCGGTCGCCGCAGCGGCGGCCCAGGCGGGACGCCAGCGTCGCGGGCCAGGAACGCGCGCCTGCGAGCGCCGCGCCGCAACGGCGAGGGCAGGCCACGCGGACGGGTCGGGTGATTCGAGCGGCAGCGCGCGCAGCGCGGCGGCGAGATCACGGTAATCGTCAGAGGGCAGCGGCGGGGTGTGCATTGCCAGTCTCCGGCATGGCGGGCGCCAGCGACTCGCGCAGGCGGCGGATGCCGCGCGAAACCTGGCTCTTCGAGAAGCTTGTGGTGCGGTCGAACATTCGTCCGATCTCGTCGTGGCCGTAGCCCTCGACGAGGTGCAGCCAGACGGCCGCGCGCGTCGCTGGTGCGAGCGTCGCCAGCGCCTGTTCGAGCGCGAGGCGGTCGATCGCGACGGTGTCGATTGCGGCTGCCGCGGCGAAGTCGTCCGGCAGGTCCTCGACGTAGTCGAGGCGCCGCCGCCGCAGGCGCATCAGCGCCTCGTTGACCGTGATCTGTCGCAGCCAGCCCCAGAACGGAGACTCACCGCGGAAGCTCGCCGACTGCTCCCAGGCGCGGAGCAGGGCGTCGTGGAGGACCTCCCGCGCCTCGTCGGCGTCGTCCAGCAGGCGCTTTGCCAAGGTATAGGCCGGACGCTCGAAGCGGCGATAGATCTGTTCGAAGGCGTCGATGTCGCGCCGCTGAAAGCGGGCGATCAGGCTGGCCGGGATGTCGATGGCAAAAGTGGACATGCAAAGCGGAGGATGCCCGAGCCGTCCACGCCGTCGCATGGCCCATGAAATGTGTCAGGCGCGGTTCACATTGCAAATGCGAATCGTTCGCATTACATTTCGCGCCCCCACGGTTTCGAGCCACGCCAATGCATGTCATCCATCGCACGATCTACCCCACAGCGCTGGCCATCGCGGTCGCCAGCCTGCTTGCGCCGATCGCCGTCTTTTCCGCTCCTCGATCGGAGCCACTGCCGCCCGAGCTGCCTCGGGTCGAGGTGGTCGGGGACGATCTCGCGCGACGCGAGCAGCCCGGCAGCGCGCAAGTCCTCGAGGCCGAAGTGCTGCGCTCCGCGCGCACCCTGTCGGTCCCGGAGGCGCTGCGCAAGGTCAGCGGCGTCAACGTCCGGGACGAGGAGGGCTTCGGGCTACGCCCGAACATCGGCATCCGTGGCCTCAATCCGACCCGCTCGACCAAGGTGCTGTTGCTCGAGGACGGAATCCCGGCGGGCTACGCGCCCTATGGCGACAACGCGAGCTACTACCACGCGCCGCTCGAGCGCTACGAGCGGATCGAGGTGCTGAAGGGCGTCGGCATGTTGCGCTTCGGCCCGCAGACCATCGGCGGCGCGATCAACTACGTCACGCCGATGCCGTCGCGGGAATTCGGCGGCTACGTGCAGGCGGTCGGAGGCAACCTCGGCTACCACTCGCTTCGGACCCGTGTCGGCGGCGCGGGCTTCGCGCTGGAGGCGATGGACCGGGCCGGCGATGCCGCTCGCGAAAACCAGCGTCTGCGCCAGCGTGACCTCAACGCAAAGTACGTGCTCGACCTCGGCGAAGACCACGCGGTCACCCTGAAGGCCAGCCGGTTGACCGAAAATTCGCAGGTGACCTACAGCGGGCTGACCGAGGCCGAGTATCTGCACTTCGGTCGCCGCTACAACCCCTTTGCCAACGATTCCTTCGAGATCGCCCGTGACGGCGGATCTGCGACCCATCGGATCATCTTCGGGCCGGCCACGGTGCTGACGTCGGCGTATGCGTACCGCTTCGACCGCGATTGGTGGCGACAGTCCTCGACGACCACCGACACCCAGTGCGGCATCGCCTTCCGCGACGCGCGCTTGCGCGGCGAGCGCGTCGATCCCAACGGCTGCCAGTCGATCCAGGGTCGACTGCGCAGCTACGAAACGCGCGGCATCGAGCCGCGGTTGTCGGTGTTTCACGGCATCGGAGGCATCGAGCAGGAGTTCGAGGCCTCGCTGCGCTGGCATCGCGAAGTGCAGCAGCGCCTTCAGATCAACGCGACCAGTCCAAGCGGTCGCACAGGCACGACCGTCGAGGACAATCGGCGAGAGACCCGCGCCATCTCGGGTCATTTGGCCAACACCTTCCGATTCGGCAACCTCCTCGTGCTGCCGATCCTGCGCTTCGAAGACGTCGAGAATGAGCGGTTCAACCGGCTCACCGGCCGACGCGGCTCGAAAGGCATCGACGCCGTGGTCCCGGGGCTCGGGCTCAACTGGTCCCCGTCCGAAGACCTCACCGTGTTTGCCGGGTGGCACCAAGGGTTCGCGCCGCCACGGGTCGAGGACCTGATCGACAACGCGGGCGGGAGCGTCGATCTCGATGCCGAGAAGAGCCGCAATCTCGAAGTCGGCCTACGCGGCCGCCTCGGTGGACGCACGTCCTTCGAAGCCGTCGCATTCCTGAACGATTTCGACCGGCAGATCGCGGTCGGTTCGATCGCCGGCGGCAGCACGCCCCTCGCAGTCGGCGAGACGCGATACGCGGGCGCTGAACTGGTGCTCGACTGGGATGGCCGCGATCTTGGTTCGACCGGTGGTCCTTACGCGAGCGCGGCCCTGACCTGGCTGCCGACGGCGCACCAGGAGGCGCCGTTCGTGGCGGTCGCGACGGGCCTGCCGGTTGGCGGCAGCGCGTCGGGCAAGCGCCTGCCGTACGCGCCGACATCGACGGCCACGCTGCGCGCGGGCTGGCGCCGCGGCCCGTGGGACGCCTCGGCGGAGCTACAGTCGGTCGGCTGGCAGTGGGCCGATTTCGCAAATACCGTCGCGAACCGCCCGGACGGGCAGGTCGGGCGCATCCCGGGCTACGGCGTCGTCAATGTGGCCGTCAACTGGAACCCGGCCGACAGCGCATTCAGCGCCTTTGCGACGGTCAAGAACATCCTCGACCGCGCCTACATCGTCGATCGTACGCGCGGGATTCTGCCGGGCACGCCGCGACAGGTCGCGGTGGGCGTGCAGTATCAGTTCTGATCGGAGCTCTTCACGAAGCGCGGCCAGGCGTCTCCGCGTTCGCCCTCTTCTTGCTGCCGTGAACGCCGAGCCGATCGGCGCTCCGGCGCGCGGCGAGCTACAAGGCCTCGAAGCGCCGTAGCGCCGACCTTGGTCGGCGCACGGGTCGCAACCCTGGTCAAGCATCTCGCTCGCGCGGCCCATCCGTTCGGTCATGCGACGGCCCGCCGTCGCAAACGCCGATCCGATCGGCGCTCCGGCGCGCGGCGAGCTACAGGGCCTCGAAGCGCCGTAGCGCCGACCTTGGTCGGCGCACGGGTCGAGTTCTGGCGGGGCATCGCCGGCGCGTCAGGACCCGCGCCAGCGATCCCGATGCCGACATCAGGGCAGGTTGTCGATCGCCACCGGCTCGATCGGATCGGCCGGGGTGAAGCCGAAGATCCGGCCGTAGAAGTAGAGCTCGGCCTCGGCCGCGCGGATGATGTTCGCCGCCTTCCGGAAACCGTGCTGCTCGCCCTCGAACTCGAGGTAGGCGACGGGCACGCCGCGTCGTCGCAACGCCTCAACGATCATCCGCGACTGATCGGGCGGCACGATCCGGTCCTCGGATCCCTGGAAGGTGATCAGGGGCTCGGTCAAGCCGTCGAGGTGGTGGATCGGCGAGCGCGAGCGGTACAGAGCCTCGTCCGGAGGGCCGATCAGCGAGACGTCGTAGAGTCGCTCGAACTTGTGGCTGGTCGCGGTCAGCGCCTTGATGTCGGAGACCCCGAAGTAGTTGGCGCCGGCCTTGAAGCGGTCGGTGAAGGCGAGCGCGGCCAGTGTCGTGAAGCCGCCTGCGCTGCCGCCGCGGATCGCGACCCGGTCGGCGCGCGCGCGGCCGGTCGACACGTGGTAGTCGACCGCCGCGACCGCGTCGGCGACGTCGCCGACGCCCCACTGGCCGTTCAGGCGCTGGCGGTAGCTGCGCCCGAAAGTGGTCGAGCCGCCATAGTTGACGTCGACCAGCGCGAAGCCGCGCGTGGTCCAGAACTGGCGCTGCATCGAGAACGTCGGCTTCGACACCGACGTGGGCCCCCCGTGGATCAGCACGATCAGCGGCGGCGGCTCGCCGTCGGGTCCACGGTGATTCGGGTTGGCCGGCGGGTAGTAGAAGGCGTGCGCCGTCCGCGGCTGGCGGTTCGGCCCGGGCGTCGTCGGGAACTCGATCGGCTGTCCGACCGACACGAAGGCCGGGTCGAGGCCGCTTTGGGTCGGCTGGTGCAGCACCTCGAACTCCCGGGTGCGCAGATCGAGTGCGATGAGCGCCGGCTCTTCGGTGACCGATGACGCGATCGTGACCAGGCGCTCACCTTCCCAGGCCTGCAACTCGCCGAAGGCGACGAACGGAAGCTCGAAGCTCGACACTTCGCCGGGCGCGCCGATCATCATCAGTTGGTCGCTCGCGTTGAGACTGCTCCTCGCGAAAACCGTTCCGCTGGCGCCGACGACGTAGGTCGAGATCCCATGCTGCCACAGCGGTCCCCCGAACTCGCGCGGCATCCGCGACACCGGCGTCGAGGCCTGCCCATCCCAGCGGTAAAGGTTCCACCAACCGGACAGATCGTTGATGTAATGCAGCACGTTGTCGGCCGACCAGGACGGTTCCAGCGCCGCCTGCTCCGCGTGATTGACGACCGACTTCGTGGCGCCGACCCCGTCGCCCGTGAGTTCGGCGACGAACAGCGCTGCGCGGTCCCAGGGCATGTTCGGGTGCGCCCACGCGATGTAGGCGAGGCGGGAACCGTCGGGGCTGACGCGCGGGTAGGCGACGAAGTCCCATCCGGTGACCAGCACCGTGCCCGCGAAGGGTTCGCCGGGCTGGCTGCCGAGCGCCGGCAGCGGCAGCGCGACGATCTCGTTGCGTTCCTCGCCGTTGGCGGCCCGGGTCGCCTCGGTGTGGTCCTCGCGCACGCAGACGAGGCGGTTGCGGGTGCGATCGAGGTGGCAGTCGGCGTAGCGATACCCGGCCGGCGTCAGCGGGATGGGCTCGCGGCCTTCGGCGTGCCAGTACAGCCGCTGATCGGCGAAGTTGGCGAAGACGATCGCGCCGTCGACCAGCGTGTACGAGGAACCGCCGTACTCGTGCACGCGGGTGCGGACGTTGAATCCGTCGGGCGTCAGCTGGCGGATCTTGCCGTCCCGCTCGCGCACCATCAGCACCTGTCGTCCGCCTTCGGCCGGGCGCGACTCGCGCCAATGGATGCGGCCGAAGCTGCCGACACGCAGGTCGGACATCGACACCGCAGCTTCGGCCAGCTTCGAGGCCGGGATCGGACTTTCCCAGGTGCCGTAGGGGCTGACGGTCGTTTTCATGGGCGACCTGGCGGTGCGATCGGTGTCATCTCTTGGCGCGGTGGCGCAGGCCGAGACCAGCAGCGGCACGAGCGCGGCGAGGAGTCTTGCGGGGGCACGGTGCATCGGCGGAACGACGTGGTCGGAATAGGGCGAGGTTAGCCCGGATCGCGCGCATCGTCCGTCGGCGCGGCGAGCTGCGCGACCGGTCGCCGGCCGAAGCGGGCGGCGAACGACGATGGCCCGGCATCGAGCGCGACGAGACGCGAGACGGCAACGGCAAACGCCGAACGCGGCATCCCGGTGGCGCCGAGCGTCGTAAGATGAGGCGAATGCACCTGGGCATCGATCAGCGGCCAGCCCCACTCGGCCAGCGCCCAGCCAAGGCCGAGCAAGGCCAGCTTCGAAGCATGAGTCTCGGCGCTGAACATCGATTCGGCGAAGAACATCCGTCCGATCGAGACGCCATACAGCCCCCCGACGAGGCGATCGTCCGGCGCGCGGACCTCGATGCTGTGCGCGTGGCCGGCCTCGTGCAGACGGCCGTAGGCCGCGCGCATCTCCGGAAGGATCCAGGTGCCGGACTGACCCCCGCGCGGCGCGGCGCAGGCCGCCACGACCGCGTCGAAGTCGCGATCGGCCTCGAGCACGAGCTCCGACGAGCGTCGCCAGCGGCGCAGCCGGCGCGGCTCGTGCATTGCGCGGGTCTCGAACACGCAGCGCGGATCCGGCGACCACCACAGGATCGGCTCGCCGGGCCCGAACCACGGGAAGATTCCGGCGCGATACGCGGACAGCAGCCGCGTCGGCGAGAGGTCGCCACCGGCCGCCAGCAGCCCATCCGGCCGCCGCAGCGCGGTCGCGAGCGGTGGGAAGGGGCTGGCCGGATCAGCCGACAACCAGGGAATCCGCATCGTCGGCGCGCTGGGCGTAGGGCGAGTTCTGGCGAACCGCGGCCTCGTAGTCGTCGAGCCAGCGCCGCTCGCGGGCGCAGGCGCCGGCGATCGCCCGACGCAGCTCCGGGTGGGCGATCCAGTGCAGGGAATGCGTGCGTGCCGGGAGGAAGCCACGGGCTACCTTGTGCTCGCCCTGAGCCCCGGGCTCGAAGGTGGCGATCCCCTTCGAGATGCAGTAATCGATGCCCTGGTAGTAGCAGGTCTCGAAGTGCAGGCTGGGCGTCGGGTCGGTCGCGCCCCAGGAGCGCCCATAGAGCGTGTCCCGGCTCCGCAGGCACAGCGCCATCGCACCTAGCCGGCCACGGCGAAACGCGAGGATTGCGACCAGCCGCGCACCGAGGCTCGCGGCGAGGTGCTCGAAGAACGGGCGGTTCAAGGCTGGGTAGTTGCCCTTGTTGATGAAGGTCGCGGCGTAGAGCGCGTGGATCTCCGCGATCGTCGTCGCATCGAGTTCGTCCCCGTGGCGCCACTCGAAGCCCCAGCCGTCGGCGGCCACGCGCTGCCGCTCGCGGCGAATCTCCTTGCGGCGCTTGTGCTTCAGCCTCGCGAGGAAGTCGTCGAAGGACCGATATCCGGCGTTGCGCCAGTGGAACTGGACGTCCGAGCGCTGGACCCACTCGTTGCCCGCGGCGGCCTCGATCTCGGCGGGGGTCACGAAGTTCACGTGCGCGCTCGACCAGCCGGCCGAAGCGGCGGCGTCGGCGAGCGCCTCGAGCAGTCGCCGGCGGAGCGCACGGGCATCGGCCGCAGCCGGATCGACCAGCAGGCGCGGGCCGGTCACCGGCGAGTAGGGCACCGCACAGAGCAGCTTCGGGTAGTACTCGAGGCCGAGCCGGTGGTGGGCGTCGGCCCAGGCGTGGTCGAAGACGAACTCGCCGTGCGAGTTGCGCTTCTCGTAGGCCGGCGCGAGGCCGAGCACACGTTCGTTCCTGGCCAGGGCGACATGGGCCGGTCGCCAGCCGAGTTCCGGCCGGAGGCAGCCCTTGGCTTCGAGCCCCGCAAGGAAGGGGCGGCTCACGAAGGGGTTGCCGGCGGTGTCGAGGCAGTCCCACACGGTCGCATCGAGCGCGTCGAGTGAGGCGATGCGGTGAGCCTGCATTGGGCGGTGGGGCGCTCGGGGCCAGCGGATCTTCAGGGCCTTTCATTTTGCGCCTTTTGCTGTGGCAGCGGCGTCGATCCGCAGGTCGGCTCCTAGGCGCCTGTAGGATTCGCGAATGAGCGCCAAACCTGCTTGCGTCCACGCTGCGGCCCTGGCGGTCCTGATGATCCGCGATCCGGCTGCGAAGGTCTCCGCCACGGTCGCCCTGGTCGACGGCTGGCGGGCGGGTCGACTGTCCAGCGGCGACCGATCTTTACAGCCGATGGCGATTCCGGTGCCGGGCCGGCCCGAGCGACCCGTGCTGGTCGCCCCGCGCAAACTCGCGCAACGCCCGCTCGGCACGCCCGAGGGGCGCGTCGCGCTGGTCCACGCCGTGGCCCACATCGAGTTCAACGCCATCAATCTCGCGCTCGACGCGGTCTACCGCTGGCCGGAACTGCCGTGGGCCTTCCACGATGACTGGCTAGGGGTCGCCATCGACGAGGCCCGCCACTTCGCGATGCTGGCGGGGCGGCTCGAGGAACTGGGCGCGGGCTACGGCGACCTCGC
>CALDVP010000177.1 GCA_937924195.1 uncultured Lysobacterales bacterium | reverse complement strand
GACCGGGTCATCGACTCGAGCCAGCTCAACGTCCATCAGCTCCGGCGACTGATCACGACCGAGGTCGCGGTCTCGGGCACGGCCGGCGTCTCGCTGCTGCTCGAGTCCTTCGCCTATCGGCGCGGCGTCCCGGCCGACGCTGATTTCGTCTTTGACGCCCGCTGCCTCCCCAACCCGCACTGGGAGCCGGCGCTGCGCCCGTTATCCGGGCGGGATGCACCGGTCCGCGACTGGCTCTCGACCCACGCCGGCGTCGAAGCCTACCTTTCCGATTTGCGCGCCTTCCTCGACCGCTGGCTACCGCGCTTTGCGTCGGAACAGCGCAGCTATATCACGGTCGCGATCGGCTGCACCGGCGGTCGCCACCGTTCGGTCTACCTCGTCGAGCGGCTGGCCGCAGGCCTGCGCGAATCGCGCGGCGACGTCTTCACCTTCCACCGCGAGCTCGATTGACATGGCGGTCGGTGTGCTGCTTCTGACCCACGCCGGGATCGGCGAGCGCCTGATCGACGCCGCGACCTCGGCGCTCGGTCCGCTGCCGCTGCGCACCGCCAGCGTCGGCTACCGCAACGGCGACGATCGCATCGCGTTCGCGCGCGCGGCGGCGCGCGCGATGCGTGAGCTCGACGACGGCGACGGCGTGCTGGTGCTGACCGACCTCTACGGCGCGACGCCGAGCAACGCTGCGGCCGAGATCGCGACCCAGGGAACCCGTGTGCGACGGGTCTCGGCCGCCTCGCTGCCGATGCTGCTGCGGGTCATGAACTATCCGGAACAGCCGCTCGACGAGCTCGCGCTGACCGCGGCTGCCGGCGGCCGCAACGGGATCGTGATCGACCACGCATGACCTGCCGCGACCTCGCCGTCGTCAACCGGCTCGGCCTGCACGCCCGCGCCGCGGCGAAGATCGTCCAGTGCCTCAACGGGTACGCGGCGCGCGTCACGTTTGCCTTCCGCGGCCGCGAGGTCAACGCCAAGAGCATCATGGGGCTGATGCTGCTGGCCGCGCCCCAGGGCTCGGTGGTCCGGGTCACGGCCGATGGCGACGGCGCCGACGCCGCGCTCGACGCTCTGTCGGCCCTGTTCGCGGACCGCTTCGGGGAGCCCGACTGATGGCACGCCGGGAGCTGCGCGGCGAGGGAACCGCGCGCGGGGCCGCGCTGGGCACCGCCCGCATCGTGTACCCGCTCGACTTCGCCGTCGTCAGCGACCCGGTCGATCGCCACGAGGTTCCGGCAGAACTCGCGCGCGTCGATGCCGCGATCGCTCGCGCCCGCGCCGAGCTCGACGAGGTGCGGCGCCGCCTGCGGGGGCCGCTTCGACGCGAGATCGGCGAGTTCGTGGACGCCCACGCGCTGATCCTCGACGACGCCGAGTTCGCCGAGGGCATCCACGCCGGCATCGTCGAGCGCCGACTCAACGCCGAGGCGGCGCTGAAGGCCCACCGCGACCAGCTGGTCGAGGCCTTCGAGGCCATCGACGACCCCTATCTGCGCAGCCGCGGCGAGGACATCGAACAGGTCGTGGCGCGCGTGTTCGCCGCGCTCAAGCGCGGCCACCTGGAGCCGCGCCGTGCGCGCGCCGCGTCCGGTGCCATCGTGCTGGTCGCAGAGTCGGTCGCGCCGGACGAGATCGAGGCCTGGCAGCACGAAGGACTCGTTGCGCTCGTCGTCACGCGGTCGTCGGTGTGGTCACACGCGACGATCCTCGCGCGCGCGCTACGTCTGCCGATGCTGGTCGCCGGACCCGAGGTGTTCGACGCCGTTCGTGACGGCGACCCGGTGCTGGTCGACGCCGACGCCGGCCTGGTCATCGCCGACCCCGACAGCCTCGACCTCTCGCGGCTGCGCGAGCGACAGCGGGCACAGGCGCGAAGCGCGCGCGCGCGCGCGAAACTGCGTACCGCGGACACTCGCACCCGGGACGGCCTCGCGATCCGGCTGTGGGCGAACGCCGAGCACGAGGACGACATCGTGCTGGCGCGGCGGCTCGGCGCGACCGGCATTGGCCTCTACCGCACCGAGTTCTTGTACGCGGCGCATGCCGACGGCGGCGACGAGGAGACCCAGTTCCGCGCTTATCGCGACGCCGTGCTGGCGATGGGCGGTCGACCGGTCACGCTGCGTACCCTCGATGTCGGTGGCGACAAGGGCAACGGCTCCATGTCCGGCACCGGCGGTGCGCCCTCCGCGCTCGGCCTGCGCGGGCTGCGGCTGTCGTTGGCACAGCCCGCGGCCTTCGCGACCCAGATCCGAGCGATGTTGCGAGCTTCCGCATACGGGCCGGTTCGGATCCTGTTCCCAATGGTGACCTCTTTGGAGGAAGCCGCGCGCGCCCGCGCGATCGTCGAGGCCTGCCGCGCCGAACTCGATCTCGCCGGCGTCCGCACTGGTGAGGTGCCGATCGGCGCGATGATCGAGGTGCCCGCCGCCGCGCTGGTGTCCGACCGTCTCGCCAAGGCCTTCGACTTCCTCGCGCTGGGGTCGAACGATCTCGTCCAGTACACGCTGGCTGCGGACCGCAACGACGTGGCCGTCGCCGCCTGCTACGACCCGCTCCATCCTGCGGTCCTTGCGCTGATCACGATGACCCTCGACCATGCGCGCCGCGCGCGCCGCCTGCTGACGCTGTGCGGCGAACTGGCCGCCGATCCCCGTGCCACGGCGCTGCTGGTCGGACTCGGCTTCACCGACCTCAGCATGCACCCGAACGCGCTGCTCGAGGTTCGCGAGCGAGTGCTCGGCCTGCACGCCGGCGCGCTGCGCAAGCGCGTGCGCCGCCTGGTCGCAGCGGGGGAAGCGCGGAGCCTGCTCGAGGAGGCTGGTGATTGACGGGTCGGTCGACCGGGGCATCGCGGCCCGGCGATCCAGCCCCTACCATCGGGGACCCCTCGTCGGAGTCAGCGATGCTCGAGATCCACCGCCTGGCCACGCGCGCGGCTTTCTTCGCGCCGGAAATCGAGCGGCTGCGAGCCGAGTGGGCCGCCGACGATGCGCACACTGCGGCAGCGCTCGACGGCGCGAGCGTCCTCGCAGGCCATTGCGAGCTTTGTTCCCAGGCGACGCGTTTCACGCTGGTCGGCGGCGCCGATCCGAACTGGAGAGAGTCCCAGACCTGCGCCCGCTGCGGCCTGATCAGCCGCGTGCGCTTCGCTTTCCTGCTCGCCGACCTGCCGGCACTGCGCCGCGGCGACGCGATCTACATGACCGAGCAGACCACGCCCGCCTACTTCTGGCTACTGCGGGCTGGCCTCGACACCGTCGGCAGCGAGTACGTCGAGGACCCGACCCGGCGCGAGCTGCTGTCGAACTACATCCGCATCCAAACGGGCGGCCTCGAGAGCCGCCTGCGCCATGAGGATGTCACCCGGCTGACGTTCCGCGACGCGCGCTTCGACCGGCTGTTCTCGTTCGATGTGCTCGAGCACGTGCCCGACCATCGCGCCGCGCTGCGCGAGTTCGCGCGGGTGCTGAAACCCGGCGGTCTCGCCGTCGTCACGGTGCCTTTCGACGTCAACGCCGAGGCCTCGTTACGCCGCGCTTCGATCGGCCCGGATGGCACGATCGTGCACCACGTCGCGCCCGAATACCATGGCGACCCGGTCGCAGACGCCGGCTGCCTCGCCTTCCACACCTTCAGCTGGGACTTGCTGAACGACTTCCGGGGCGCCGGCTTCGACGCGGTAGAACTCGTGCTCGGTCGTGATGCCGAGGGCGGACTGCGCGGCCTCCAGCTCGCGATCCTGGCCTCGAAGTCCGTGCGCTGACTTGCCCGCCCCGAGCCCGGGTCTGGCTTCCGAGATAATCGCGGGCCAAGACCCGGAGCGCCGCCATGGCCGAACTCTCCCGCGCCGATCAGGCCGCGCGGCAACTGAAACTACTGTCGCAGGCGCTCGATTCGGGCCGCCTCGGCCCGGTGCGACGCCTGGTCAACACGCTGGCGCCAGCCGAGATCGCGAGCCTGCTCGAGACGCTGCCGCGCGAGAAACGCTTGATCGTCTGGGGGCTGGTCGATCCCGAGGACGATGGCGAGGTGCTGGTCCACGTCAACGACGAGGTCCGCGAGAGCCTGATCTCGGACATGGACACCGATGAACTCGTGGCTGCGGCCGAGACGCTCGACGTCGACGACCTCGCCGACCTGATCGAGGACCTGCCCGACGATCTCGTCGACGAGGTGCTGCGGGCGATGGACCGCGAGAACCGCGAACGGGTCGAGCAGGTGCTCTCGTATCCGGAGGACACCGCCGGGCGCCTGATGAACCCCGAGCTGGTCACCGTGCGCGCCGACGTCACCGTCGACGTCGTGCTGCGCTATCTGCGCATGCGTGGCGAGCTACCGACCAACACCAACCATCTCTACGTCGTCAGCCGACGCAACCAGTACCTCGGTCGCGTGCCGCTCGGCGCCCTCGTGACCGCGGATCCGGAGGCCCGCATCGGCGAGCTGATGGACACCGAGGTCGCGCCGATCCGGGCCGACACCGAGGCCAGCGAGGTCGCACGCCACTTTGCCGACCACGACCTGATCAGCGCGCCGGTGGTCGACGCCAACAACGTGCTGCTCGGGCGGATCACGGTCGATGACGTGGTCGACCTGATCCGCGAGGAAGCCGAGGAGACCTTGCGCGGTCTGGCCGGCCTGCCGAGCGACGAGGAGCTGTTCACGCCCGCCACCCGCGCCGTCCGTCGCCGTGGCGTCTGGCTCGGCATCAACCTGCTGACGGCCTTCCTCGCCGCCAGCGTGATCGGCCGCTTCGAGGAGGTGCTGGACCAGATCGTCGCGCTCGCGGTGCTGATGCCGATCACCGCCAGCATGGGCGGCAATGCCGGGCTCCAGGCGATGACCCTGACGGTGCGCGGTCTCGCGCTCAATCAGCTGGTCGGGGCCAACGTCCGCGTGCTGCTCGCGAAGGAAGTTTTCGTCGGACTGATGAACGGCGTGTTCTGGGCGGCGATCGTCGCCACCGCCGCCTACCTGTGGTTCGGCAACCTGCTGATCTCGACCGCAATCGGCGGCGCGATGGTCGCGAATCTGTTCTTCGCCGCGGTCGCCGGCGTGCTGGTGCCGGTGACCCTGCACCGCATGGACATCGATCCCGCGATCGCAGGCAGCGTGATCGTGACCACGATCACCGACGTGATGGGTTTCTTCGCCTTCCTCGGCCTCGGCACGCTGCTGCTGCTGCGCTGACGATCCTTGGCCGCGCGCCGCCGCGCCGTCAGGCATCCCGCCAGCGCACCGGCACTAAACGGCAGACCGAGGCACGAACGTGCATCGGCAATTCCGCAGCCTGCCCGTCGGGCCATGCGAGCGCCAGCTCGATGCGATCGATCGTGGCCGGCACGAACAGCCGCGCGAGCCGCGACTCACCCTGCGCGACGGTGAAGGATTCGCCCGCATCTCCGGCGACGAGGTGGATCCGATATATCCCGGCCTCGCTCGGGACGGTATAAAGCCGCAGCAATAGGATCCCGTCCTCCGTGCGCGGCGGGAGCCGGATCGAAGCGCGCGCCCCGCGATTCATCTCGACATGCACCCCGTTGCCCTCGGTGTACAACTGCCAGTCCTCGGGCGGGAACACCGCCGCCAGCGCCTCCGCGGCTTCGGGCGCGATGGTCGGGAGCAGCACGCGATCGAGGCCGATCTCGACCGCGGCATCGCGCGGCAGGTCGATCCGGACCCCACGATCGACCGGCAGTTCGCGCCGGAAGGCAGCGCCGGTCGCGGCCCGAACGTCACCGGCCTTGCGGA
Organism: uncultured Lysobacterales bacterium; assembly: GCA_937924195.1. Lineage (GTDB taxonomy): Bacteria > Pseudomonadota > Gammaproteobacteria > Xanthomonadales > Ahniellaceae > UDEA-SF1. The sequence goes on along the minus strand of CALDVP010000177.1, from coordinate 15,176 downwards.
CGAGCGCGCGCAAGGCCGCACCGAAGGCATCGGCGCGACGGCGCAGGCGTTCGGCCGGATCGCGCGCCGCGACGATCCAGCCGGACAGTTCTCGCGCCCGCGCGATCAGCGCCTCGATCTCGACATCGTCCGGGAGCGAGTAGCCAAGACTGACCGCGCGCTCATCGACCAGCGGCCGCGCCGCGGCGATCGCGCCAGTGAGCAGGTTGCGGGCCGATTCCAGTCCCGCACCGTCGCCGGACTCGACGGCCGACTCGAAGGCGCCGACCACCGGTGTCAGCTCCCAACCGAGGCGCTCGTGTCCGGCCAGCGCCCCTTCCCAGGTTGCGAGCGGAATACGGTCGTTCTCGACCATGCCGAACAGCGCCTCGGGACGCGAGCCGAGGAAGGGCGAGGACAGCACGTTCAATACCCCGTGCTCGGCGAGCACGCGCTCGAAGGCGGTGTAGGACTCGGGGCGGTTCGAGCGGAAGCGGTACAGGCACAGCCGACCGCCGACCGGCTCGTTGTCCAGCATCAAAAGCCCGCCCGGCCGCAGTACCCGCAGCATCTCGGCGACCACCCGCTCCGGCCGCCAGGTGTGGTGCACGGCCGAAGCCACGAAGACCACGTCGAACCAGTCGTCACGGTACGGCAGGTCGTGGAAGTCACCGGCGGTGCCCACCGCCTCGCCGGCGACACCCGCTTCGCGCGCGAGCCGCGCAGCGGTGCGCAGCGAGTCCGGAGAGATGTCGAAGGCGTGGGCCCGCGCGCCGTATTCGTCGGCGATCTGCTGCGCGGTGTAATGACAGTAAGGCGCGACCTCGAGGAATCGGAGCGCGCGACCGGGCTCGCGTACGAGCAGGCTGTCGATCGCCATCCGCACCCGCATCGTGTGCTCGGCCGTGATCGTCGCGATCGACGGATCGACGGCGATCTCGTGCCACGCGATCTCGCCGAGCTGGGCGGTATAGACCGCGTTGACGGCATCGAAGAGCGGGTTCGGCATGGCGGAGGTGACGATCGTCGTGCTGGCGGATGGGATTGCGGTCCGGTTGCCGGTCAGCGCTCTGTCGCGGCGCGTGCGGCGATCTGCTCATCGACCGTCAGCGCGACCTTATCGCGCAGATACACCGGCTGCGCGACCGCAGCATCGAGCGCGCAACCCGTCGCAAGCGCGCGCGCGGCAAGCCGTGCGAGGTCGCCGGCCCGAGGCAGCGCTTCCGGGTCGGCCGCCACCGGCTCGCGCTGGAAGCCCTCGCGCAGTGACTCGCGATGGGCCGCCCAGCCGCTACCGACCGCCACGAAGTCGCCTGCAGGCGCCATGACCGCCGCAGGCGGCAGGACCCGTTCCTCGCCGAGCGGATCGACCAGTCCCGCGTCGTCGACGGTGAAGGCACCGGCATAGACCTCGCCCATCCGCGCATCGATCAGCGCGAGCACCTGCTCGCCGGGACCGGCGACGCGGCCGACGGCGCCCTGGGCGAGCGTCGCCAGCGTCGAGACCGGCACCACGGGCTTGCCCGCCCCGAGCGCGAGCCCCTGCACGATCGCGATCGCCAGCCGCACGCCGGTGAAGGCGCCTGGCCCGCGTCCGACGCCAATCGCATCGACCGCGGCGAGATCGAGCCCCGCCTCGGCGAGCACCGATTCGACCATCGGCAGCACGAGCTCGGCATGCCGGCGCGGTGCGACCTCGAACGCTTCGACCACCCGCCCGCCCCGACCATCGGCGGTGGCGCCGACCAGCAGGGCGACCGAGCAGGCTTCGGTCGCAGTGTCGAGAGCGAGCACATGCATCAAGCGATTCTCTCACGCTCCTCCGGACGCAGACTGCGTCGGGGCACGCGCATCGATCCGGTACCAATCGACCCGTCGCGTCAGTGCCATCGTCGCCGCGAGCATCGCCAACACCCCGAACGCCCCAATCAGCAACGCATGGTCCTCGCTGGTAACCATCACCCACAGGAAGCCGTAGAGAATCGCCAGCCAGGCGCCGACCAGCAGTCCGCGGCGGCGGTCGCCCAGCGCGCCGGCGGCATAGCCCGCATTGATTGCGACCAGCGCGACGGCCGAAGCCAGCCAGGCAAGACCGAAGCCGACGTGCTCGGCGAGGGCCAGCAGCACTAGGTAGAACACGACCAGCGCGGCGCCGACCAGTGCGTACTGCACGGGGTGTACGCGGCGGCCGGACAGCACCTCGACCAGAAAGGACAGCCCGAAGGTCAGCCCCACCAGCAGCAGGCCATACTCGAGGCTGCGCTCGACCAGCCGGTAGACGCCGACCGGATCGTGCAGCACCACGCCAAAGCGCGTCGTCTCGAAGGGGATGCCGTCGGCTTCGACGTCCGACCACGCCGCCGGGATCCGCCGGTTGACGCCAAGTACCGACCAGCGCGCGCGGAAGCCATCGGCGCGGACCTCGCGCTCGACCGGCAGGAAGGCCCCGGCGAAGGACGGCGACGCCCAGCCGCCTCGACCTCGACCGCGGTGGTCCGCGCCAGCGGCCGGAACCACAGCTCGCGCGTGCCGGAGACCACGACAGGCAGCGCAAAGTCCAGCCGTTCGGGCACGCCTCGAACGTCTCCAGCGGCACCACGAGGCCCTCGCCGCCGATGACCGCGCCCGGCGCGGCTTCGGGCTGCACCGCGCGACCATCGAGGCTCGCCGGCCCGATCGCACGCACCCCGCGCAGGTCCTCGAGCGGCCATTCGAGCCGCAGCGTGCCGGGGATCATCTGCGCCTGCTCGCGTAGCCGCGCCTCGGGCTCGAAGCGACTCGCGATCGTCGCATCGACGCTGTAGACCGGGATGCGGAAGATGCCGCGCCGCCGCTCCTCGACCGACAACGTCGCGCGCAGCGTCGCCTCGCGCGGGGCAAGGCGATGGCCGACGCGCCGCACGCGCCCGCTCGCGCCGGCCCCCTCGTGCTCGTCCCACGCGAGCAGGGGCGGCGACAGCACCTGGGCGCGGCCCTGGGCCTCGGCGATCGCACCCTCCGCGGCGGTCAGCCGCCCCTGGCGCTCCCAGACGAGCCCGGATACGGCGAGCAGGGGTAGGCCCATCGCCAGCGCGAGCATCGCGACACCAACGAGCTTGAGGGTGGTCGTGGGAAAGGCCATGGATGGTCTCCGCGTTCAGGGAGCGCGGAGCCTCGACGACGACGCGGCGCCAGGTGGGCGCTGGCCGCGACCGACCGCGGGCAGGATGGGGCGCCGACCGGGCACGAAAGCAGAACGCCGGCGCGGGTGCCGGCACTTCCGCGTGATCGGGCGAAGCAAGCCGGGCGCTAAAGCCCTCGGCCGGAGGGCTTCCGACGGTCGCCGGAATGCTCGAAGAAGGCCGCGACGTCGGCGAGCTGGCGCGTGATCGGCATCGGCGGCAGCGATTCGAGGAACAATCGTCCATAGCGCGCCGTCAGCACGCGGGGATCGCAGATGACCAGCACGCCGCGGTCGTCGACGTCGCGGATCAGGCGCCCGGCGCCCTGCTTCAGCGCGATCGCCGCGGCCGGGATCTGGAGCTCCATGAACGGGTTGCCGCCCGCCTCGCGCGAGGCCGCGATCCGCGCCTCGAGCACCGGATCGTCGGGCGACGCGAAGGGCAGCTTGTCGATGGCGACCAGCGAGAGCGCATCGCCGCGCACGTCGACACCCTCCCAGAAGCTCGCGGCGCCGAGCAGCACCCCGTTGCCGGCGGCGCGGAAGCGTTCGAGCAGGATCGCGCGCGGAGCCGTGCCCTGCACGAACAGCGGGTACGGCAAGTCCGCCAGCAGCTCGGCCGCACGTTTGAGCGCCCGGTGCGAAGTGAACAACAAGAAAGCGCGCCCATGGCTCGCGGCTAGCGCCGCCCGCAGCCGCTCGCAGACCGCCTCGGTGTACCCGGGCGCATTCGGTGACGGCAGCCCGGGCGGCAGCCAGCACAGTGCGTTGGATTCGAAGTCGAAGGGACTCGGGAGCGCCAGCGTGGCCGCCTCGTCGAGGCCGGTCGCAGCGAGGAAATGGTCGAAGCGGTCGCCGACCGTCAGTGTCGCCGAGGTGAAGATCCACGCGGCGTGGGTCTGCTCGCGGAAGGCGCGCAGTGGCTGCGCGACGTCGAGCGGCGTCGCCGACAGCACGAAGCCGCGCTCGCTGAGTTCGTACCAGTGCACCCAGCCGGGCTCGGCGCGCGCCGAGAGCCGCGCCAACCGGCTCGATAGTTCGCCGGCACGTGCGTGGCACGCGGTAAGGCCCTCGCTCCGCTCGGCCATCGCCTCGAGTGCGGCCGCGAGATCCGCCAGCGCATCGCCGAGCGCCGCGAGCGCAGTCTCCGCACCGTCGCGTTCGAGCAGCACGCGCAGCGCGCCACGCGACGGCAGGCCGTCGACCGCGAGCCGAAAGTCCTTGGTCCGGGCCTCGACTGCGCGACCGAGGCGATCGAGCGCCGCCTTTGCACCCGACGCCGCCGCGGCCTCGCGCAGGCTGTCGGCCTCGAGTTCGAGCAACTGGCGCGCTGACAGGGCCACGCTGAAGAACTGCCCGGCCAGCTCCGGCACCTGGTGCGCCTCGTCGAGCACGAAGGCCTGGGCACCCGGCAGGATCTCGCCGAAGCCCTCGTGCTTGATCGCAAGATCGGCGAACAGCAGGTGGTGGTTGACGACGACGAGGTCGGCTTCCTGCGCCTCGCGACGTGCTTTGACCACGAAACAGTCGTCGAAGAACGGGCACTCTTTGCCAAGGCAATTGTCACTGGTCGAAGTGACCTGCGGCCAGATGCCGGCATCCTCGGGAATGCCGACGAGTTCGGCGATGTCGCCGGACTTCGTCCGCGTCGCCCACGCCGCGATCGACGTCAGCCGCCCCGGATCGGCGCGGTCGGCGAACTGGCCGTCGCGGCGCGCCTGGTCGAGCCGGTAGCGGCACAGGTAGTTCGCACGGCCCTTGAGCAGCGCGGTCTTGAGACGGACGCCGAGCGCGTCGCGAACACGCGGCAAGTCACGGTGGAACAACTGGTCCTGCAGCGTCTTGGTGCCGGTCGAGACGATCACACGTTTGCCGGCCAGCAGCACCGGCACGAGGTAGGCGAAGGTCTTGCCAGTGCCGGTGCCGGCCTCGACGACGAGTTCGCCGCGCTCGGCGATCGCGCGCTCGACCGCGGCCGCCATCCGCTGCTGGACCTCGCGCGCTGCAAAGCCCTCGATGACGCGGACGAGTGGTCCGTCGGCGCCCAGCGCCGTCGCGGCTGCCGAATCGGTGACGGCGTCGCAGGTTTGCGCCATCGCCACTTCAGAACCGCGGTGGCGGCGCGGCCTGGCAGCCGGCGACCCGATGCATCGCCTCGGCCGCGCCGATCGCATCGCGCTGCTCGATCCGCGCCGCGTGCACCGTGAGCCAGCTGCGCAGGCACAGTTCGCCGACACCGGGCCCGAGTTCGATCGCGCGCCGGGCCGCCTCCTCGGCCAGCGCCCACTCGGCGCTGCCCACCCGCGCCTCGGCCAGCCCCTGCCACAGAGTCGGATCCTCGGGCGAGAGCGCAATCGCGCGCTGCCATGCGTCGGCCGCCGCACGGAACCTGCCGCCCGCGCCCTCGGTCTCGGCGCGGGCGCGGAGATCCGCGACCTTGGGCTCCTCGAGCGGCATCACGTGCACGTTCGACGGGAGACGGCGCGCCTCGGCACGGATGTCGGCCAGCCAGTCGCGCGCCTTGCGCTCGGCCGGGGGCTCGCTGGCGGGCTCGGTGCTGGCACACCCGGCGATGAGCGCGACGAGCAGGACGGTAGGCAGGCGAAGCGGAGCCTTGCGGAAGGCGAAGCGCGTGTTCATGGCGATGGCATCTGGTGTCTCGATCGGATCATCGGTCAGCGGGGCCCTTCGGCCGGCGGCGCATCGGGCTCGGACAGATAGCGCCAGCCGCCGGCGGGCTGCTCGCGGCGAGCGCCCGCGTCGGATCGGCGCGGAAGCAGCCGCCCGAGGAAGTCGCCCAGCGGATCGCCGCCACACGGGGAGTAACGGGGCGGCGTCCACCCGGCGACGAAAGGAAGCTCACGCGCGCCGGGACAGCCCGCATCGGTCTGGCCCTGGGTCCGCGGATCGACCCAGGCCAGCACCGGGTCCTCGCCATGACGAGGCGCCAGGCGACGCCCGGGCACCGACTCGAACAACTCGCCCCAGATCCGCATCGCGCCGGTCGCACCGTAGAGGCCGGTCTCGCGGTTGTCGTCGCGTCCGACCCAAACCACCGCCAGCCGATCACCGGTATAGCCGGCGAACCACGAATCGCGCTGGTCGTTGCTGGTGCCGGTCTTGCCGGCCGGCGCATAGCGCGCGGCCCTGGTCGTTGCGAGAGCACGCGCGGTGCCTTCGGTCACCGCTTGGCGCAGCGCAAAGTCAACCAGCCGCGCGGCGGACACGAGATCCCCCGGCGCGAGTTCGACCTCGACCCGCTTCAACGGCCGGCCGTCGGCTCCGAGCACCGCTTCGACCGCGTATAGCGGTTGCGCGCGGCCATCGGCGGCGAGGTACTGGTAAGCCTGCGCGACCTGGAACGGCGAGAGGTCCACGGCTCCGAGCAGCAGCGAGGGCAACGGCTCGATGCGCGTGCCGGGGATCAGCGCCTCCAGCACGCGCGCGACCTTGCGCACGTCGACGTCGAGACCGAGTCGCACCGACGCAAGGTTGTACGAACGCGCCAGCGCATCGACCAGCAGCACCTCGCCGTGCTCCTTGCCGTCGGCATTCGATGGAGTCCAGACCTGGCCGTTCGGCTGGCGTAGCGCGAGCCGCCGGTCGCTGAGGATGCTCATCAGCGACCAGCGGTCGGGCTGCGCAAGCGCGACCAGGTACACGAACGGCTTGACCAGCGAGCCGATCGGCCGGCGCGCGTCGAGCGCGCGGTTGAAGCCCTGCGCGTCGGGCTGGCGCGCACCGACCACGGCCTCGACTGCGCCGGTGGCAGCATCGGTGACGATCACCGCGGCCTCGAGCGGTGATCCGCGCGCGCCCAGGGCCTCGAGCCGCTCGCGCACCGCGCGCTCGGCGGCAAGCTGGGTCGAGGGGGCGAGGGTCGTCAGCACCGACAGTCCGTCGCGTCGGCTCGTGGCGTCGGGGTAGGCCTCGCCGAGCTGGCGGCGGACCAGCTCGAGGAAGGCCGGGTAGCGATTGCGCGGCAACGCACCCTGCGCGAGGACGCCGAGCGGCTTCGCCGCCGCCACCGCGCGGTCGGCCGGCGTCAGGATGCCGGTATCGACCATCACGTCGAGCACGCGATTACGGCGCGCCAGCGCGCGCTCCGGGAATCGGCGCGGGTCGTACAGCGATGGGCCGCGGATCATGCCGACCAGCAGCGCGACTTCCTCGGGCGCGAGAGATTCGATCGTGCGACCGAAGTGGAACTCGGCCGCTGCCGCGACGCCATGCACGGCCTGGCCACCGAGCTGGCCGAGGTACACCTCATTGAGGTAGGCCTCGAGGATCCGCGCCTTGTCGAAGCGCGCCTCGATCATCAGCGCGATCGCGATCTCGTTCAGCTTGCGGGTGAAGGTGCGCGAACGGTCGAGGAACAGGTTCCGAACCAGCTGCTGGGTGATCGTCGAGCCGCCTTGCACCACCTCCCCGGCGAAGAGGTTGGCGATCGCCGCCCGAGCGATCGCCGAGAGGTCGATGCCACGGTGGCGCTTGAAGTCGCGATCCTCGACCGCCTGCAAGGTCGTGACGATCAGCGGCGGAATCTCCGCCAGCGGCACGAAGCGCCGCTCCTGCTGTCGCGGGCCATACAGGGTCGCGATCCGCGCTGGATCGACGAAGGCCTCGGCCAGCGCGTTGCCGGTCGCGGCATCGACCAGCGCGGCCACGCGACCGTCCGCGAGCCGCACTGCGAGGCGCTGCGCCGGCACCGGACCGTGGACCGAGACGAAGGGCCGGGTCGCGATCTCGAAGCGCGTTCCCTCGCGGCGCCAGGTTCCCGGCCGCAGCAGGGGTTCGTCCGAGGCGCGGTAGCGCGAGGCGACCAGTTCGGCCTCGAGCGTCGCCGGGTCCAGCGGCACGCCGACGGCGAGGCGCAGGGGCCGCGCGAAGACGCGGTTGGGTTCGGTGAACTCGAGGCTCGCGAAGCGCTGGCGGACCATCGCGTCGAGGTACACCCCGTACGGCACCCCGAAGCCGATCGCGAGCCCCAGCCCGAGCCAGAACGGGACCCGCAACCAGACCCACAGGGCGGCGAGGCGCTCGAACGGCGTGGCGGGCGGGGTCAAGGTCGAGGTGGATCCTGGCGAAGCACTGCGGCAGTGTAGCTGCGGCCTCGACGGCATCCGGAGGGCCGCCATCGATGCCCACGCCTGGCCCGCGCGGGCGATGGCCTCCGTTCAGGCAGGGACGTTCCGCGTGGCGGCCCAGGGCGGGGTCGACGATAATCGCGGACCATTTGCCGACACGCGTCCGTGGCGAACCCGACCGAGACCCTCCCGATCCTGCTGCTGCACGGCCCCGACGCGAGTGCGCGTCGAGGGGCGCTGCATGACCTGCCGGACGGCCTGCGGATCGAGACGACCGGGACCGAGCCGTGGGAAGCGCTGCGTGCCCTGCATCGCGCCGATCCATCGGCGCAGGTGCTGCTGCTCCGCGCCGACGCCCACGTCCCCGCGCACGGGCTCGCGCGCCTTCTCGCCGTGGCGCGAGCTGCGGATGCGGACGTGGTTTCACCGCTTTCGCCCGAGCCGTTGCTGTCGCCGGTCGGAGCTGGCGAATCGATTGCCGACGCCGATGCCGACGCGATCGACCGCGGGGCTGCCCTATACGGCACGCGCCGGGTGCTCGCCACCGCACACTGGTCGCGCTGGTGCTCGCTGTGGACCCCGAAGGCGCTGGCGTGGCTCGAGCGGGTCGCCGGCGCACCGCCCGCGACCCTGCCCGAGGCGATCCGCGGGGTGGTCGTGGATTCGCTGTACATAGGTCCCGAGCGCGCACCGCTGCGCGGCGCTGCCCTGCCCGCCGATCCGCGCGACGCGCCGGCGGCCACCCCGCTCGACCTGCTGAGGCGTCGCTTCGCGCCGATCGCCACCGGGGCCACGGCTCTGCCCGGACTCGACGGCCGGCCTGTGATGCTGCACATCGTGCACGGCTGGGGCGGCGGCGCCGAACGCTTCGTTCGTGATCTTGCGACCGCCGACGTCGCCCACTGCCATCTGGCGCTGATCTCGCGCGGCCACCCCGGGCGCAAACGCCACGGCGAAGCACTGGAGCTCGTGCTGCCCGCAGCGCCGGACGCGCCCCCGCTGCGGCGCTTCGTGCTCGACCGACCGATCGCAGCGACTGCGATCTCGCACGCCGCCTGGCGCGCCGCGCTGGCGGCCGTGATCGGCGACTTCGCGGTCGATGTGATCATCATTTCCTCGCTGGTCGGCCATTCGCTCGACGCGCTGGCGACGCGGCTGCGGACCGTCGTCGTGACGCACGACTACTACCCATGCTGGCCGATCCTGCATGCAGACTTCGGGGCCGACCCCTCGGAATTCGCGCCAGAACGGCTATCGGCGGCGCTGGCCGCCGCGAATGACCTGCCCTTCGACGAGCGTGATCCGGGCTTCTGGACGGCGCTGCGCGCGCGCTGGGTCGAAGGGCTGCTCGCTGCCGGCGCGATCCTGGTCTCACCGAGCTTCACCGCGCGCGAGAACCTCACCCGCATCGAGCCGCGACTCGCGACCCTGCCCTGGCGCGTCATCCCGCACGGACTGGCGCCGTTCGACGCGCCGATCGTGGACGCAACACCGCCGGCGCGGAAGCGTCCGCTGCTGCTGGTGCCCGGCCGGATCAATGGCGCCAAGGGACGCGAGCTGCTCGACCAGACCCTGCCGCGGCTCGTGGAGTTCGCGGATGTTTATCTGCTCGGCTGCGGCAAGGCCGGCGAGGCCTACTTCGGACGCCGCGGCGTCGACATCGAGCTCGACTACGTTCGCGGCGACCTGCCCGCGCACGTCGCGCGGATCCGGCCGGATCTCGCACTGCTGCCCTCGACCGTGGCCGAGACCTTCAGCTATACGCTGAGCGAGATGCGCGCGCTCGGTATTCCGACGGTCACGACGGCGCTCGGCAGTTTCCTCGAGCGCATCGACGATGGTGAGGATGGATTCCTCGCGCCGCCCGAGCCGGCGCGTTTCGTCGAGCACGTGCGCGCGATCCTCGCCGACCCCGCGAGCCTCGCGCACGTGCGGGCGCGACTCGCCGCGACGCCGGAACCCGACACCGCGCGCATGGCGGACGACTGGCGCGACACTCTCGGTATCGCAGCGCCCGGCCGCGTGCGGGCCAGCGCCCGGCCGCCGTCTGCGGGCGACCTTGCGGCCGCCGAACCGGTCGAACTCGGGGCGCGCGCCTCGACCGCGCTGGCGGCCGCTCGGGCACGACTGCGCGAGCAGCAGCGCGAGCTCGATCGTCGCGCGAGCTGGGTCTTCGAGCTCGAGCAGCAGTTCGCCGAGCGCAGCGCCTGGGCGCAGCGCCTGGAAGCCGACCTCGGTGCGGAGCGCGCCGAGCGCACGGCCACCTTCGCCGCACTCGAGCACCTGCGCGCCGAGTTCGACGAGCGCGGCCGCTGGGCGCTCGAACTCGAAGCCGAGGTTGCGAGGTTGCGCGAACGACTCGCGGCCGTGCAAGCGGAATCCGCAAACCGTGCCGCGACCATCGCCCGGCTCAGCGACGACCTCGGCGCCCTGCACGACGACCACCAGCGCGCGGTCACGGCGCTCAACGAGCTCGAGCGCGAGTTTGCCGAGCGCACGCGCTGGGCGCTGTCGCTCGATGAGCAGATCCGCACGATCCACCGCAGCTGGTCGTGGTGGCTGACCAAACCGCTGCGCTATGCCGGTCGTCTCGCACGCAGTGTTCACGTCGCTCTGCGTTGGCGCGCCAATCGTCTCGGCAGCGGGCTCGGCCGCGTCCGTCGCAGCCTTGCGATGCGCGGCCTCGCCGACACCTGGCGCCGGGTGCTGGATGTGTTCCGAAGACCCCAGCCGCTCGCCCCGCCGCCGCCGGTCGAGACGCCCGGCAGCATCGCCTTCGAACCTTTCGTGGTCCCGGGCAGCGAGACGCCGCGCGTGTCGATCGTGATTCCGGTCTACGACCACTTCGATCACACGCTGGTCTGCCTGCGCTCGCTGGCCGAACATCCCGGCAGCATCCCCTTCGAGGTGATCGTCGTCGACGACGGCTCGAGCGACGAGACACCTGAGCGCCTGCCGGCGATCGGCGGCATCCGCGCGCTCCGCAATGCCGAGAATCTTGGCTTCATCGGCGCCTGCAACGCCGGGCTCGCGGCCGCGCGCGGTGAGTATGTGGTGTTCCTGAACAACGACACCGCGGTGCGCCCGGGCTGGCTCGAGGCGCTGCTCGGCACCTTCGAGTCGCGGCCGGACTGCGGCCTTGCCGGCGCCAAGCTGGTCTATCCGGATGGCCGCTTGCAGGAAGCCGGCGGAATCGTGTTCTCCGACGCTTCGGGCTGGAATTACGGGCGCTTCGCCGACCCGTCCCACCCGGCCTTCAACTATGTGCGCGAGGTGGACTACTGCTCGGGCGCCGCGATCATGCTGCGACGCGATTTGCTCGAGCGCTTCGGCGGCTTCGATGTCCGCTACCGGCCTGCGTACTACGAAGACACCGACCTCGCCTTTCGCGTCCGCGAGTCTGGCCTGCGCTGCTTCTACCAGCCGGCCGCCGAGGTCGTGCACTTCGAAGGCGTCACCTCCGGGACCGACACCAGCTCCGGCGTCAAGCGCTGGCAGGTCGTCAACCAGGGCAAGTTCGCCGAGCGCTGGCGCGAGGAACTGCGCTGGCAGCCTGCACCGGGAACGCCGATCCATCTCGCACGCGAGCACCGCAGCCGCGGCCGCGTGCTGATCGTCGACGCCTGCACGCCGGAGCCCGACAAGGATTCGGGTTCGGTGCGCATGGTCAACCTGATGCGGCTACTGGTTGCCGACGGCTGGAAGGTCTCGTTCCTGCCGGAAAACCGACAGTTCCTCCCGCGCTATACGACCGAACTGCAGCAACTCGGGGTCGAGGCACTGTACCTGCCGTGGATCGCCGATGTGCCGGGCTGGTTCGCCGAGCACGGACCAGACCTCGACGCCGTGATCCTGTCGCGCCACTACGTCGCCAGCGCCTTCCTGCCGTTGGTCGAGGCCTATGCACCCCGGGCGCTCAAGATCTTCGACACCGTCGATCTGCACTATCTGCGCGAGGAGCGTGCGGCAGGGGTCGACGGCGGCGACCCAGAGCTTGCGCGCCTCGCCGCCGAGACCAAGCGCGCGGAGCTTGCGCTGGTGCGCGCCTGCGACGTCACCTTCGTGGTCAGCGATTTCGAGCAGGCGCTGCTTGCCGCCGAAGTGCCCGAGGCGCGCGTCGAGGTGCTGTCGAACGTGCATGAGGTCGCCGGTCGCGGACGCGGCTTCGCCGAGCGCCGCGACCTCTGGTTCGTCGGTGGATTCCAGCATCCGCCAAACGTCGATGCGATGCGCTGGTTCGTCGGCGAGGTCTGGCCGCGGATCGCTGCAGAGCTGCCCGATGCGCGCTTCCACGTGGTCGGCTCGAAGATGCCCGAGTCGATCCGTGCGCTCGCCGGAAACCGCGTCGAGGTCCACGGCCACGTCGAGGACCTCTCGCCCTTCCTCGATGGCTGCCGTCTCTCGGTCGCCCCGCTGCGCTATGGCGCCGGCGTCAAGGGCAAGGTCAACCAGGCGATGGCCCACGGCCAGCCGGTGGTCGCGACGCCAATGGCGGTCGAGGGGATGCATCTCGTCGACGGTGAGGAGGTGCTGGTCGCAGAGAGCCCCGCCGCTTTCGCGGAGGCCGTCGTGCGTCTCTACCGTGACGAGGGCCTTTGGGAACGCCTGTCGCAGGCCGGGCTTGCGAACGTGGCGCGGCACTTCTCGTTCGACGCCGCGCGCGCCGCGCTGGGGCGGGTGCTCGGATGAACGCGCCCGCACGGGCCGGCAGCCGCTGGATCGAGGGCACGCTGCTGCTCGCCGGCCTTGGCGCGCTCGTCGGCGGGGCTGCAGCCTTCGACTGGGCGGGCCAGCTCCGCGATACCCAAATCCGCGAGTTCGGCTGGATGGTCGTCGTGGTCCTCGTCGGTGCGTGGCTGTTTTCACGGCGTGGTCGCTTTGGCTTCGAGGCCGCCGCGATCACCGTCATCGCCATTGCCACGGTCGTCCTGCTCACGCTGCCGGCCGTGCTCGCGACGCTGCTGCTGGCGCTGGCCGCGCTGGCGATTGGCAGCCTGGTCGTGCCGGAGTCGTTGCCGGGCCGGATCACGCTGTCCGTCATTGCAGGCCTGGGGCTCGTCGCGGCGACCATCGGGTGGCTGCTGCCTTACTCGATCCACTCCGGGCCTGCGCACGCGCTGCTCGCGCTGCTGGTGATCGCGCTGCGCCGGCGCGCCCTCCACTCGATGCTGGAGCCGCTGCGGCGCTACCGCCTGCCGCGCACCGGCAAGCCGGTCCGGATCGCGGTCCTGCTCGCGATCGCCTACGCGGCGAGCTCGGCGATCCTGCCGACCACGCAACCGGACGACCTCGCCTACCACCTCGGATTGCCATGGCAGCTTGCGGAATTCGGCCACTACCGCTTCGACGTGGCCGGGCAGGTGTGGTCGGTCGCGCCGTGGGCCGCGGACGTGCTGCACGGCATCGTCCAGCTGCTCGCCGGCGGCGAGGCCCGCGGCGCGCTGAACCTGCTGTGGCTGCTGCTCGCGTTGCGGCTGATGTGGCTGCTGCTCGCGGGCCTCGGCGTCGGGGAATCGTGGCGCTGGCTCGGCGTCGCGCTGGTCGCGGTCCAGCCGATGACGCACTCGCTGGTGCAGTCGATGCAGACCGAACTGCCGGCGATGGCGGTGGTACTGGCGCTGGCGCTGCTGGTGGTCGAGGCCGCACGCGGCGCGCCGGAGCGGACGGTGCGACCGATCGCGGTCATCGCCGGCCTCGCGCTCGCGCTCAAGGTGTCGACGATCGCCTTGCTAGGCCCGCTGGCGCTGTGGTTTCTCGTCGTCGCTCGCCCATTGCCCTCGGCCGCGATGCTGCGGTCGGTGCCGTGGGTGTTCTTCGTCGGCGGCTCGAGCTACGTCTACGCGTGGATCCTGACCGGGAACCCGGTGCTGCCGCTGTTCAACGACGTCTTCGAATCGCCGTTCTTCCCGCCGCACCGCTTCGAGGACACGCAGTTCCGCGGCCTTTTGTCGTGGAACGCGCCGTGGCTGCTGGTCGCGGACGCCAGTCGCTTCAACCAGGGCCTCGATGGCGCGCCAGGCGTCCACTGGCTGCTACTCGCAGGACCCCTGCTGTTCGGCGCCCTGGCACACCGCGACTTGCGCCCGTGGCTGGCCATTGGCCTTGCGACGACGGTGCCGCTGTTCATCGAGATGCAGTACCTGCGCTACATCCACCCCGGCATGATGCTGCTGCTGGTGCCGATGGTGGCAGCCGCCTCCCGCTCCGGTTTCGCGCCGTGGCGCTGGGCGGCCTGGGCCGCGATCCTCGCCAACCTGGCCCTGCTGGGGCACGGCATCTGGACCGTGCGCGAGGGCACGCTCGGCTGGGTCGCGCGCCACGGCGGCGAGTTCCGCGATGCCTACATCGCCGCCGCCGCGCCGGAGCGGCTCGCGAACCGCTTCCTGCGCGAACAGGGCCCCGGCGTGCGCGCGCTACACGTACTGCCGCAGGTCGCGCCGATCGCCGAGCTTCCGGCACGCGCCTTCGCGCCGACCTGGTACGACCCCGAAACGGCGCACTATTTCTTCCACGCCGACGACGACGTCGACGGCGGCGCGTGGCGGGCGACCATGGAGCGCCGCGGCATCAGCCACGTGGTCACGCGCCGGGCCGAACGCAGCATCCCGCTCGATACCGCGCTGGGGGAGGGCGCAACCCTGATCTGGGCACGCGGCGAGCTCGAGATCCACGAAGTCCGGAAGCCGTTCGAGGCGCCCGTGACCGCGGTCGATCCTGCCGACGCCACCCCGAGTCTCGCGCTGCGCGACCTGCGCTGGCCGGCGACGCCCAATGGGCCCTACCTGATCGAAGCCCGCGCCCACATCCGTTGCGCACCGGTCGGCGCCGCCCTGGTGCTCTCGGTCGGGCAGAGCCGCTCCGGCGGCTACCTCGACCGCCACGGCGACTACCCGCGCTGCCCTCCGTCGGGGCGCATCGACTGGCGCGTCGGCCCGGTCGACGTCTGGCTG
>CALDVP010000176.1 GCA_937924195.1 uncultured Lysobacterales bacterium | reverse complement strand
CCTGGTCGGCGGGGTCCCTGAGTTCGCACTCGTCGCCGAGTTCGATGCCCGCGGGCAGCTTGGATCCGGTTAGCCACTCCGTCAACAGGGCGCGCGGTGATTCCTCGGGGTCCGGCGGCACGGCCGGGAAGCCGTCGAGCGTGTCGCGCAGAACGGTGAGGAAACCTTCGGCCGCCTTACGCGACGCGGTATCCACCACGAGCCAACCGTCGTCGAGATCGAGGTAGCCGGCCAGCCGGCTCGGACGCACGAAGGCCTGCGGCACGAGGGCCTCGGTGACTTCCTCCTTGAGGCGGCGACGCTCGCGCCCGCCGACCGGACGGCCGCGCTCGGCCTCGAGCGCATCGATCTTCTCGGCCACGGCCGCATCGACCACGGCCGGCGGCAGCAGCTTGTCCTCGCCGCCCAGCACCAGCAGGCGGCAGGGACCGACCCCGGCGACCAGCCGCTCGTGCCCGCGCCCGTACGGCGAAACCCAGCCGCGTGTCGCCATCTCGAGCTTGCCGCAGGGCCGCAGGACCTTGGTTTTCAGTTGCTCCTCGAGGGGAGCGGCGAGGTCGGCGGCGGCGGACTTCGGGAAGCGGAACAGCGTGGCATTGCGAAACAGCATCGTGGACTCCGAGGGGAAAGGATGCCCCGCGCGCGGGGCCGCGCCGGGGAACGTTCCACCGGCACCGCATCGATGCCGGGGCGAGGCAGGCGTCAGTAAGCGAGGACGTCGAGACCGGTCGCGAGGCCGCGATCCTTCCCGCTCCGAACCGTCGAGGCCGCGTCGGGCTCGACCGTGTCGGATCCGAACTCGCGCGGCGCCAACCAGCCCACAGCGTCGACCGACGGACCGCGCGCGCCGAGGCTGGCGAAATCGAAGCGCTTGCGATCCGCGAGCTGGCTCGGCCGGATGTCACCGAGCGCGCGGAAGATCGTCTCGACGCGGCCGGGGTGCCGTCGCTCCCACTCCTGCAGCATCGCCCCGACGACCTTCCGCTGTAGCGTCTCCTGCGAGCCGCACAGCGTGCACGGAATGATCGGGAAGGCGCGCGCCTCCGCGTAGCGCGCGATGTCGGACTCGGCGCAGTAGGCCAGCGGCCGGATCACGACCTGCTCGCCGTCCTCGCTCAGCAGCTTCGGCGGCATCGCCGCGAGCTTGGCGTGGAAGAACAGGTTCAGAAAAAAGGTCTCGACGATGTCGTCGCGGTGGTGGCCGAGCGCAATCTTGGTGAAGCCCTCGCGCTTGGCGTGCGTGTAAAGCGCGCCGCGGCGCAGGCGCGAGCACAGGCCGCACATGGTCTTGCCTTCGGGGACCACGCGCTTGACGACGCTGTAGGTGTCCTGCTCGAGGATCGTGTGCGCGACACCGATCGATGCGAGATAGCCCGGCAACACCTCCGGCGGATAGCCGGGCTGCTTCTGGTCGAGGTGGACCGCGACCAGCTCGAAGCGCACCGGCGCCTTCGCCTGCAGTTGGCGCAGCATGTCGAGCATCGTGTAGCTGTCCTTGCCGCCCGACAGGCAGACCATCACGCGGTCGCCGTCCTCGATCATGCGGTAGTCGCCGATCGCCTCGCCGACCTGGCGACGCAGGCGCTTGGCCAGCTTGTCGAACTCGAACTTGTCCTTGCGCGCGTCGGTCGTCGGCATCGCGGGGACCCGGTGCGGAGGGGGCCGCGATTCTACCGGCCACCCTTTAGCAGCCAGTTGAAAAACGCACGTCCTGCGCGTTTTTCAAGTCGCAAGTCCGGCGCATGTCCGGACTCGCTCCCGACCGATCGATCGCTGACAGCGATCGATCGGCGTTGCGAGCCATCCCTGGCTCGCCCAGCAGGCTGTTTTTCAACAGCCTGTCAGGCGACCTCGCGGGGCGACGCGGCTAGACTTCCGCGCAGCCGGGAAGGATCCGATGCTGCCGACCGACTCCGCGAACATCGCGCGCCGCCTGATCGAGCTCAAGGTCGAGCACCGCGACCTCGACGGGGCGATCGAGCGCCTCGAGGGCGACCGCGTCCGCGACGAACTGCAGATCCGGCGCCTCAAGAAGCGCAAGCTCGCCTTGAAGGACCAGATCGCCTGGCTCGAGTCGAAGCTGATCCCAGACCTCGACGCCTGACACGCCGGGGGCTGCGCGCGCCCGTCAGCCGTATTCGGGCTTCTGCTCGCGCGCGAGCAGATTGTGCAGGCCCTGCTGCGGGGTGATCTTCTCCGCCAGCACCAGCTCGACCTGTTCGCTGATCGGCAGCTCGATACCGACGCGACGCGCCATGCGCATCACCTGGTTCACGGTCTCGATCGACTCGACCACCTGGCCAATCGCCGCGACCGCATCGGTGAGCGGCACGCCGCGCCCGAGGGCGAGGCCGAGCCTGCGGTTGCGCGACAGATCGCCGGTACAGGTCAGCACGAGGTCGCCCACGCCAGCGAGCCCCATCGTGGTCTCGGGGCGTCCACCGAGGGCCGCGGCGAGCCGCAGCATCTCGTTCAGGCCGCGCGTGATCAGACCGGCGCGCGCATTGAGCCCGAGACCCATCCCGTCGGCGACGCCGGTCGCCACCGCCAGCACGTTCTTCATCGCCCCACCAAGCTCGGCTCCGATCATGTCGGTGCCGTCGTAGGCTCGGAAGGTCGGGCCGTGCAGCCACTGGGCGACGCGCTCGCTGAACCCGGCATCGTCGCTGTGAACCGTCACCGCGGTCGGCAATCCCTGCGCGACTTCCTTCGCGAACGAGGGCCCGGTGATCACCGCCAGCGGGGTGCCCGGCGGCAGCAACTCGGCCGCGACCTCGTGCAGGAAGCGGCCGCTCGGCGGATCGAAGCCCTTGGTTGCCCATGCGACACCGGCCGCTGCCGCGGGCCGTTGCGCGACCTTGGCGACGACCTCGGCGAAAGCATGGCTCGGCGTCGCGACCAGGGTCAGGTCGTGACGGCCATCCAGCGCGAGGTCGAGATCAGCGGTGACCGAGAGTCCGGCGGGAAACGGGATACCGGGGAGATAACGGGTGTTCTCCCCGGCCGCGGCCATCGCCACGATCTCGTCCGGGAGATGGCCCCACAGCGCGACGACGTGACCGTTCCGCGCCAGCAGCATGGCCAGCGCGGTGCCCCACGAACCGGCTCCAAGGACCGCGATCCGGATGCCCACGGGCCCCTCCCCGAAGGCCGGCGCTCAGGCGTTCGGCTGGGCCGCCTCGCCCTGTTGGGCGCGCTGCGCCATCGAGTCGGCGTAGACCTGCTCGAAGTTGATCGGCTGCAGCAGGAACGGCGGGAAGCCTCCGGCAAGGATCAGGTCCGAAACCACCTGGCGGGCATACGGATAGAGCGTATGCGGGCAGTACGTGGCTAGTACCGCCTGCAAGTCGTTCGAGTTGAAGCCCGAGAGGCCGAACACGCCGGCCTGCTGCACTTCGGCGAGGTAGGCGGTCCGCTCGCCGACCTTGCAGGTCACCGTCACCGTGAGGATGACCTCGTAGAGCCCATCGGCGAAATTGTTGACCCGCTGCGCCAGATTCAGCGTGATCTGCGGCTGTGCCTGCTCCTGGAAGATCATCGGCGCGTTCGGGATCTCGAACGACGCGTCCTTCACGTAGAGCTTCTGGACGGTCAGCGTCGGGCCGGCCTGCGCGGCGCCGTTGGCGGCGGTATCGGACATCGGGGACTCCATCTTGGGTCGAAAAGGAGCGGGAGTATCCCACGCCGACCGACGCCTTCGCCAACCGGCCGTTCAGCGAGGCCGGTCGCGGTTCGCCCGGGATCCGCGGACGATCAGCGCTTCCGCGCGGCCTTCGCGGGCGCCTTTTTCGCCGCAGCGCCCTTTGCAGCCGGGGCCTTCTTCGCCGCCGCGCCTGCGGCCTTCTTCGCGGCGGGCTTCTTCGCAGCCACCGGCTTCGCTGCCGGCTTCACGGCCTTTTTAGCCGGCTGGGCCTTCCCGGCGGCGGGCTTGCCGGCGGCCACGGCCTTCGCCGCGGGCTTCTTCGCGGCCGGCTGCTTCGGCGCGGCCTTCGCCGCGGCAGGCTTTGCGCGCGGCTTGACGGTGCCGACGGCCGCCTTGGCGACCATCCCGACCGCGGCCTTGACCGCCTCGACCACCGCGGCCGGCTTCTTCACCCTGACGTTGGCGCCGAGGTACTCGAGCACCTCGGCGGTGTGGGTCAGCGGCTTCACGCTCTCCCAGACCTTCTCGATCGTGCCGTCGGCGCCGACCAGAAAGGTCGAGCGCTGGATGCCCATGTACTTCTTGCCGTACATGCTCTTCTCGACCCACACGCCCATCGGGCCGATCAGCTGGTGGTTCGGGTCCGCGATCAGCGGAAAGTTGAGTCCGTGCTTGCGCGCGAAGCGCTGGTGGCTCATCGCGTCGTCGGCGCTGACACCGAAGACCGCGATGCCGATCTTGTCGAAGGCCTGAAGGTTGTCGCGGAAAGAGCAGGCCTCGACGGTGCAGCCGGGCGTGTCGTCCTTCGGATAGAAGTAGAGCAGGAAACGCTTGCCGGCGAGGTCGGCCGACGAGACGCTGCGTCCGTTGTCTGCAGGCAACTGGAACTCGGGAACACGATCGCCGGCCTTCAGCATGAGGCGCTCCTTCCGAGAAAGACCCTAAATGGTCCAAAGTGCGACCGGCCGTGTCAAGGAAATACTCGAGCTCGCGCAATGCCGCGCCTCGACACGCAGGGACGCCGTGCGACGCCGAGGCCGTCGCGACGCTCCAGCCGCCGGGTCACAAATCGAACTTCAGCACCGCGAAGCCGCGCTGCTGGTACTCGCGCCAGCGTCGCCGCGCGCCATCGCGTTCGGCAGGCTCGGCTGGCACCACTTCCTTGACCGACTCGAAGGCGCCGGCCGCGCACTCGTCGCGCAGATTGATGACCAGCGCCCGGTCTTCCGGCGAGACGCCCGGCGGGACGATCAGCACAGCCGTGACCGCGTCGTCCTCGTCGCCGGCGATCTGATGCGGAACGAAGGCGTCGGGATCGAAGGACCACAGCAGATCGTCGAGTGCCTCGGCTTGCTCGGCCGACCGCGCGAGCACCAGCGTCGGTCGACGCGCATCGACCGCGCGGCGCGCGAGTTCGCAGACCAGCAGCAGCGGCTCCTCGCGGAAGCGCGGCTTGTCGATCAGGTAGAACTCGGCGCGGGGCATCGTCGGCCCGGGGCGCTAGCCGCGACGGGTTTCCGCCTCAGGCTCGGCCGGCCCGGGCCATCAGCCACTCGGTGAGCAGGCCGACTGGGCGACCGGTGGCCATGCCCTTGCGGCCCTCGTCCCAGGCGGTGCCGGCGATGTCGAGGTGAGCCCAGCGCTGGCCCTCGGTGAAGCGCGCAAGGAAGCAGGCCGCTGTGATCGCGCCGCCCCACTTGCCGCCGAGATTCGTGAAATCCGCGAAGACCGACTCGAGCCCCGACTGATACTCGTCCCACAACGGCAGGCGCCATGCACGGTCCATTGCGCTCTCGCCGGCCGCGAGCAGTTCCGCCGCGAGGTCGTCGTGCTTCGAGAACAGGCCATGCGCATGCTTGCCGAGTGCAATCACACACGCGCCGGTCAGCGTCGCGACGTCGACGATCGCCACCGGTTCGAAGCGCTGCACGTAGGTCAAGGCGTCGCACAGGATCAGCCGACCCTCGGCGTCAGTGTTGAGGACCTCGACGGTCTTGCCAGACATCGTGGTCAGCACGTCGCTCGGACGATAGCTCCTGCCGTCCGGCATGTTCTCGACCGCAGCGACGACGCAGACGAGGTTCAGCGGCAGTGCCAGCTTCGCTGTGGCGACGAAGGCGCCGAGCACGGTCGCTGCACCGCACATGTCGAACTTCATCTCCTCGATGCCGCCCTGGACCTTCAGGTTGATGCCGCCCGTGTCGAAGGTGATGCCCTTGCCCACCAGGGCGTAGGGCCTGGCGTCACCGGCGCCGGTGTAGCGCAGCACCACCAGCCGCGGCGGATTGGCCGAACCCTGCCCGACCGCGAGCAGCGCACCCATGCCGAGCGCGCGCATGGCCTCGACGTCGAGCACCTCGCAGCTCACGTTCGGGAGTTCCGCAGGTAGCCGCTGCGCCTGCTCGGCGACGTAGTCCGGGTTGCAGACGTTCGGCGGCAGGTTGCCGAGTTCGCGCGCGAAACGCACGCCGGCCGCGATCGAGCCGGCGTCCGCGAGCACCGCCTCGCAGCCGGGTGCTGCGACCTGCAGCGTGGCGAGCGTCGGCTCGTCGCCGTTCTTCTTCGACAGCGTGGCCGTGTAGCGATAGTGCTCGAGGTCGGCGGCCAGCGCCACCTGGCGCGCGCGCCAGGCCAAATCGCGCCCGGGAACGTCGACCTCGGGCAGGAAACTCGCGGCGCGCGCGACCGGTAGCCCCTTCAGCGCCTTGGCCGACTCGGCGGCGGCCTTGCGGAAGCGCGCGGCGTCGAGCTTGCCGGGCTCGCCGAGCCCGACCAGCACCACCCGGCGCGCGGCGACGCCGGCGACGTCGAACAGCCGCGTCGTCGACCCGGGCTTGCCGGAGGCGTCGCCGGCCTCGACCAGGCGTCGGATCGCGCCGCCCGAGGCGGCATCCAGCGCGAGAGCGGACGGAGTCAGGGACTTGTCATCGAAGATACCGGCGATCACGGCATCGGCGTCCACCGCAGCGGGCGCGGCGTCGAGGGTCAGGAATCGAAGTGTCATCGGGACTCCGGGGAAGGACGGATCGGCCGCGCCTTCGCGGCCGGGATTCAGGTCCAGGGCCTACACTCGCGGGCCGCGGCGCGGCCGCTCGCGCCGCCATTCTAGCGGGCCCGGCACGACCTGCCGCCGGCCGATCCGTGCCGCCGCACGACCGTCACTGGAAACCAAGCCCTGCGCCTGATCGACCGCTACCTGCTGCGTGAGCTCACCAGCGCCTTCGGCGCGGTGGCGGCCGTGCTGCTGCTGGTGATGCTGGGCGCCGCGCTGACGATGACGCTCGACCGCGTGGCGCGCGGGGTGATGCCGGCCCAGCTGCTGTTCTCCCAGGTTGCGCTGCGTTCGGTCGACTCGCTGCCACTGATCCTGCCGCTGGCGCTGTTCCTCGGCATCCTGCTCGCATACGGGCGCCTGCACCGCGACAGTGAGATGGCGGTGATCGCCGCCTCAGGCATGACCGAGCGCGACCTGCTGCGCCCGGTCCTCACGCTCGCGCTGCCGCTGGTGGCGCTGCTCGCCCTGGTCGCGCTATGGGGTGGCCCCGCCGCCATGCGGCTCTCGGACCAGATGATCGACGCCGCGAACCGTTCGCTGCTGGTGGTCGGCATGGAGGCCGGCCGCTTCGTCGAGGTGCCAGGTCGCAACGCGATCGTCTACGTCGGCGCGATGTCGCCTGATGGCACGCGGTTCTCGCGAATGTTCGTGTTCGAGGAGCGCGAGGGACGGGTTGACATCACCACCGCGGCCGAGGGCGCGCTCAACCAGGATCGCGCCGGGACCGAGCGCTACCTCGAGATGACCAAGGGATTTCGGGTCGAGGGCACGCCGGGCGAGCCGGCGTGGCGGTTGATGCGCTTCGCCCGCAACGAACTGCGACTACCCAATCCCGCAGGACCCGAGGGCCGAAAGATCGAACGCCGCAAAGGCTTCCTCGAGCTCCTCGGTAGCGGCGCGCCGGCCGATCGCGCCGAGGCCCACTGGCGCATCGGCCTGCCGATCTCGGCCCTGGTGCTGGCCCTGCTGGCGGTGCCGCTGGCCCGCTCCCCGCCGCGCGAGCCTCGCTACGGCAAGGTGCTGGTCGCAATCCTCGCTTACGTGCTGTACACGAACCTGATGACCATCGGTCGCGGCTGGATCCTAGACGGCACCTTGTCGCCGGCCATCGGCCTGTGGTGGCTGCATGCAGCAGCCCTCGCCGCCACGTGGTGGCTCGCAAACGCCGACCGGCGCGCGCTCCGGACCGCTCGCCGATGATCCGCCCGTCGCTCAAGCAACTCGACCGACTGATCGCGCGCCACGTTCTGGCGGCGCTCGCGGTGACCCTGGTGCTGCTGGTCGCGATCGACGCGATGGGAGCGCTCGCGCGCGAGCTGGACGAGTTCGACCAGGGCAACTACTCGCTCGCGACCGCAGTCGCCTACGTCTCGCTCAGCCTGCCGCGGCGCGCCTACGAATACCTCCCCTTCGCGGCAGTGATCGGGACCCTGGTCGGTCTTGGCGGCCTCGCCGCCAGCGCCGAACTGACGGCGATGCGCGCCGGCGGCATGTCGCAACTGCGGATCGCCGGCAGCGTGCTGGCCGCGGTCGCGATCGCGACCATCCTGATGGTGGGGGTCGGCGAGACCATCGCGCCGGCCGCCGAAAGGCGCGGGGCGGCGCTGGTCGCCGGGGCCAAATCGAAGGATCTGATCCGCGCCGGTCGCTCCGGAATCTGGGCGCGCGAGGGCGATACCCTGGTCAACGCCAAGCGCGGCCGCTTGGTCGGCGACTCGGTGGCGCTGGAGGACCTGCGACTGTACGAGTTCGACGCCGTCGGCCGATTGCTGCGCATCACCGTCGCCGCCCGGGCCGAGCACGAGCCGGGGCGCTGGCGGATGGCGGAGGTCGTCCGCCAGACCTTCGGCGAGGACCGCGTCGAGACTGCACGCGAGTCCTCACTCGACTGGCCCTCGCAGCTCGAGCCCGGGCTGATCGCAACCAGCATCCTGCGGCCGCAGAACCTGGGTCTCGGCGAGCTCGCCGATGCGATCCGCTACATGCGCGCGAACGTCATCGACGCCACCGCCTATGAGTCCGCGTACTGGAAGCGCGCGTTCTATCCGATCGGCGTGCTCGCGCTGGTGCTCGCGGTCGTGCCATTCGCCTTCGGTACGCTCCGCTCCGGCGGACTTGGCAAGCGCATCCTGATCGGTATGGTGCTGGCGATCGGCTGGTACTTCGCGCAGCAGGCGCTCTACAACATGGCCGCGGTCTACGGCGTCGACCCGCGGGTCAGCCAGGGCCTGCCGGCGCTGCTGCTCGGCGTCGTCGCTCTGGCCTGGTTTGCGCGCGCGCGCTGACGCCACGCGCCGCTGGCCCTCAGGTGTGACGGGCGCGGCGCGCCAGCGCCGGCCGCCAGAGCACGGCCAGCACGACCCCGACCGCGAAACCGACCAGGTGCGCGATCCACGCGACCGCGCCGAGTTCGGGGCCGACCACGCTGAAGCCCACCTGCAGCAGCACCCAGAAGCCGATCAGCGCCCACGCCGGCATCCGCACGAACTGAAGGAAGGCGCCGAGCGGCAGCACGACGCCGAGCCGCGCACCCGGGAATAGCACGAGGTAGGCGCCGACGATCCCCGAGACCGCGCCACTGGCACCGATGATGGGCGCGCGCACCTCGTCCATCGACCACGCTGCGGCGAGGTTCGCCACCAACCCGCAGACGAGGAACAGGACCAAGAACCGCCGCGAGCCGAGCGCGCGCTCGGCGGCCAGTCCGAAGATCAGCAAGAAGACGACATTACCGATCAGGTGCAGCCAGTCGGCGTGCATCACGATCGAGGTCAGCAGGGTCTGCGGCCGGGCCAGGACCACGGCCTGCCAGCCGGCGCCATCGCCGCGGAACATCTCGGCCGGGATCGTGCCCCACCGCGCCAGCATCCGCGCGCGCTCCTCGGCGGGCACCGCGAGCAGAACCAGAAAGGCCCCGAGCGCGACGACCGCGGTGGCGATCGTGACCCAGGGCACGATGCGGCGGCGACGCGTCGCGATGCGCACGAACATGCGCCGCCCCGATCAGAGGCCGCCGCGCGGCAGCAGGAAGCGTTGTCCCTGGTATTCGAGCACGACGCCGTCGCGGCGGATCTCGCGCACGATCACGCTGGCAGCCGCTGCCTCGCCTTCGACCAGGCGCTGGTCATTGAGGATCACGAAGCGCCGTGTCGGCTCCTCGGCATAGACATGCATGGCGATCGCGAGCGAGGGCAACGACTGGCGCACGCCGAGCGGCAGCTCCCACACCAACGGTAGCGGCGGCGCCGGAGCTTCGGCCGGGATCGGCTCGGGCGCCGGTTTGGCAGATTCGACCACCGCGGGCGGCGGCGCGCCGGCATCGGGTTCGACGGCCGCCCCTGGCGCGGGAGCGCCGGCTACCGCCGGCATCGTCGCCGGAATCGCTGCCAGAGCGGCGTCGACGTCAGGCGCCGGCTCGCGAGCGGGCGCCGGCTCGGGTGATTCCGCGGCTGCCGCCACGGCCTTCGCCGCCTCGCGCTTCGCCGCTTCGGCGATTGCCAGCGCCTGCTCGGCGACGCGACGTGCCTGCTCGGCCACATCCGGCGGTGCGGGCATCGGCGCGGCGACCGGCT
>CALDVP010000175.1 GCA_937924195.1 uncultured Lysobacterales bacterium | reverse complement strand
AGCGTCCGCTTCGTCGCGGTCGGCCTGTTCCTGCTCGCGGTCGACTCCGCAGCCTTCGCGGCACTGCATGCGCTCGGCGTTCCGACCGGCATCGCCAATCTCATCGCACGCTTCATCGGCACCGTGCTCGGCTTCTGGCTGCACGGCCGGATCACCTTCGGCGGCGGCCGGCGCGACCACATGGGCCACCGCCAGATGGGCCGCTACGTGCTGGTCTGGTGCGCGCTGACCGCGCTCAGCACCGCTGCGCTCGCCGGCTGGGAGGTCGCCTTCGGCAGCGCCTGGCTGTACCTCGCCAAGCCCGCGGTCGAGTTCGTGCTCGCGGGCCTCAGCTTCTTCGCTCTCCGCCACTTCGTGTACCGGCCATGAGCGACGCCCCAACCCGCAGCCCGACCGCACCGGCCAGCGCCGGCACCGCGCCGCGCATCGCGGTCGTGATCCCCTGCTTCCGGGTCCGCGAGCACGTGATCGACGTGATCGCGCGGATCGGGCCCGAGGTCGGCTGGATCTTCGTCGTCGACGATGCCTGTCCCGAGGGCAGCGGCGAGCACGTGCGCCGGCACTGCCGCGACCCCCGCGTCCGCGTGCTGGTGCACGAGCACAACCAGGGCGTCGGGGGCGCGGTCGTCACCGGCTACCGCGCGGCACTCGCCACCCCGGCAGTCGCAGTCGCCAAGCTCGACGGCGACGGCCAGATGGACCCGGCCCTGCTGACGCGCTTCGCCCGGCCGGTGCTCGACGGCCGCGCCGACTACGCCAAGGGCAACCGCTTCCACAGCCTCGGCAGTACGCGCGGGATGCCGACCCTGCGTTTGATCGGCAACGCCGCGCTGTCCTTCCTCAGCAAGCTCTCGACCGGCTACTGGCAGATCTTCGATCCGACCAACGGCTACACCGTGATCCGGCGTGATCTGCTCGCGCTGCTGCCGCTCGATGCGGTCGCGAAGCGCTATTTCTTCGAGTCGGACCTGCTGCACCACCTTGGCCTGGTGCGCGCGGTCGTGGTCGACGTGCCGATGCAGGCTGTCTATGGCGACCAGCCGAGCAGTCTGTCGCCGCTCCGCACCATCGTGCCGTTCGCGCTCGGCCACGCGCGCAACTTCGCGCGCCGCGTCGTCTACCAGTACTTCGTCCGCGGCTTCTCGCTGGCCTCGGTCGAACTCGCCCTGGGCCTTGCGCTGCTGGCTTTCGGCGCCGGCTTCGGCGGCTGGCACTGGTGGCTGTCGATCGCCGCCGCGGTACCCGCGACCGCCGGCACGGTGATGGTCGCCGGCCTCTCGGTCATCGTCGGCATGCAGCTGGTGCTGTCGTGGCTGGCCTTCGATATCGCCTCGGAGCCACGGACCCCGGTGGGACCCTTGCTCGGATGAGCAGGAGGGCGCACGGGCCGCGCCGCGGATGATCGAGGCCAGGTCCTTTCAGAGCATCCCGGTCTCGAGCTTCGCCGCCTCGCTCATCATCTCGCGGTTCCACGGCGGGTCGAAGACCAGCTCGACGTCGGCCGCGGCGATCGTGGGCACCAGTTCGACCTTGCTGCGCACGTCCTCGACCAGGATGTCACCCATCCCGCAACCGGGTGCGGTCAGCGTCAGCTTGATCGCGACCTCGCGCTGGCCGTCGGCGCGGGGCTTCACGTCGCACTCGTAGACCAGGCCGAGGTCGACGATGTTGATCGGGATTTCGGGGTCGAAGCAGGTGCGCAGCTGCGACCAGACCAGCTTCTCGACGTCGTCGTCGCTGGCGTCCTCGGGAAGCACCGGCGTCGGCATCGGCTCCTTGCCGATCGCATCGGCGTCCTCGTTCGCGATCCGGAACAGGTTGCC
This sequence comes from uncultured Lysobacterales bacterium, assembly GCA_937924195.1. Taxonomy (GTDB): domain Bacteria; phylum Pseudomonadota; class Gammaproteobacteria; order Xanthomonadales; family Ahniellaceae; genus UDEA-SF1. Next base: position 4,276 of record CALDVP010000175.1, on the reverse strand, counting down.
CTCGACGTAGACGGTGAAGCTGCCGCCAAGCGCCTGGGTGATATAACCCACCTGACCCGCCGGCAGCGTCACGGCCTCGCCCTGCGGCACCATCACGGCGGTGCAGTCGCGCTCGAAGCGCACCGGCTCGCTGGTTCTTGAATACATGCCCTTGGAATCGTTTATCGGACCGGATTGGTCCTGTATTGTGCCGCAAGTGGCTCGCCCGCGTCGCACCGGAGCGTGCCGCTGATGCGCTGGCTCGGCTCGCGCGCCGGCGCCTGGCTCACGGCGGTGCTTGCGGTCGGCGCGGCAGGCGCGGTGTGGGCGCTGGTCGCGATCCTCGCCCGGCAGCCGGTGCCATGGCTGGCGCTGCCGATGGCGTGGGTCGCCATTCTTGCGAGCCGTTCGCTCGGACTGCGATCGCGTTGGGCCGTCGGGCTCGCCGCCGGCCTGTTCGCGATCGGGGGATCGGCCTACGCGCTGGCCCTGGCCGCAACCGATCGCCTGGCGCGGATGCTCGGTCGCGCTTTCGTCGAGACCGCGATCGCCGCGGGGCCGGAAATGATCCTCGCCCTGGTCTGGCTGCGGCTCGATGCATTCGACGTGACCCTGGTGTCGCTCGCGCCCGTGGTCGCCCTGGCATGGTCAGCCATCACGGCGCGTCCGGCGAAGGGACAGACGCGACGACCGACGTGATCGAGCTTTCCCCCGGACCAAGCGACACCTTGGCACGACGGGCACCGGGGCGCTATTCTGCCGAGGTTTGTCGTGCTTCATTCATCAATTCTTCACTCGTCAGGGGTTCGCCATGCGTCGACTGCTCCTCGTCACCCTGCTTGCCGCTCCGATCGCTCATGCGCAATCGGCACAGGAGACCGTCACTGCTCAAGATCCTGGGATTCCGACCGTTCCGAACTATCAATCGGTACCGGCATCGGTGACCACGGCTCCGCTGCTCTATGCCAATGGCACCTTCATCTCCCAACCGACGGGCGGCGGCCCGTCCGGGACCGATCCGGTGTCCGTGTTGACCTCGCCAGACACAGCGTTGGGCTTCGGGTGCACCAACGGCACTTTTCGCCTCGCGGATGATTTCACGGTGCCGGCCGGGGGCTGGACGATCGACCGGATCGATGTGTTCGGCTACCAGACGCAAGCCGCACCGGGCGGAAGCACCGTGTCGCCGTTCCAGACGGCCACGCTCCGAATCTGGAGCGGCAACCCGAGCTCTGGCGGAACGCTCGTGTTCGGCGATACGACCACCAATCGCATGACCGCGACCAGCTGGAGCGGCGTCTGGCGCGTGTCGAGCACGGCGCTGACCAACCAGCAGCGTCCGATCATGCGGGTGTCGATGGCCAATCTCGGCATCAGCCTACCGGCCGGCACCTACTGGGTCGACTTCGCGATGGCGCCGAACCCTGTCGCAGCCGTGTTCTGTCCACCGAACACGACCGTTTCTGCCAGCAACAACGCGCAGCAGTTCACTGTGTCGAGTTCGACATGGGCGAACCTTCAGGACACCGGCGGCGCACGGCCAGTCGACTTGCCTTTCGAGATCTACGGACCTCCGGCGACACCGCCCGTCTTCAGCTACACGCCGGCTGCGGGGTCGACCGTGACTGCGACGGGCGGGTCGGGGCTGATCGGCTCGACGTCGAATCTGACCATCACCCCGTCGATCGCGACCCCGGGCACCGGGACGGGCGCTGCGGCCACGACGTTGCTGACCTGCAACGCGCCGACGGCGCCGTTCTCGGGCTTCGGCCAGACGATCACGGCCGTTGGTGCCGGGGCGATCACCGGTGGACCGCTGTCCGGCACCTGTACGCGTGGTCCGACCGCGGTCACGCAGACCCTGACGTGCACCGAGCGGCAGGGAGATACCTCGGTCACGCGCACGTGGACGCTCAACTGCCCGGCCGGCCAGATCCCGTCGGTCCCGGTCGACGCGACCAGCGTGTGGAGCCTGATTGCGTTGACGCTGGCGCTGTTCGGTTTCGCCGCGGTGACGGTGCGCCGTCAGGGCTGATCCAGCCCGCGGAGCCGACAGCCGGTCCCGCAAGCCCGAGACGAGGGCGCCTTTGGGCGCCCTCGTTCTTTTCGCGGAACGATGCACCGGTCGGCATGGCCGTCATCGGCGCTTCGTGAACCAAGTCGCGAACAGAATCCACGGTTGCATGGCAACTTGCACTCATCGGGAGTCATTGGAGAGTCTCCATGCGCCCATGCCGTGCCGCACTGGTCCTCGGCGTCGCGATCGCCAGCACCTTCGCGCTAGGGGTCGTCGCAGGAGTCGCGGCTGACCGTCCACCAGGCGCAGAAGCCGCCTTCGACCTTGCCCTGTGCCGGTCCCGTCCGGACCTTGCAAAGTCACAGGGAAACGACCTGATCCGCGCGCACGGCTTCGAACTCGTCGATGGCGCGCCCGACAGCCATGCGATGGGCCTGTGGCATCCGGTCGCGCCCTTCGATACCTGTTCGCGCGAGTTCCACGACTCGTTCTTCGTCGTCGGTCCCGACGGCAAGCGCTATCCCACCTGGCATCCCCCGGTCGCGCGTGATCCGCGCACCGGTCAGCTCTGCACCTTCGGCCACGAGCACGGGCGCGATCCGCGCGCGTCGCAGCTTTGGAAGACGAGGCAGATTCAGCGCGCCTTCTTCTGGGACGCCAACGGGAACGGCCAGATGGACCCCGACGAGGAGGCCCTTGCTGGCGTGCCCTTCGGGTGGGTCAACGAGCAGGCCGACCTCTGGTTCCAGGCCAACGGCGTGCCGACGATGCGCCACGAGGACCATGTCGGTCACAAGATCGAGTGGGCCAACGGGGAGCCCGACATCGCGACCCACAACATGAGCTCGGCTCCAAACGGTGGTGTTTGGATCGGCCGGCTCGGCAGCGGCGTGGTCGCGCAGGACACCGGTATGCGCTGTTTCTTCCTCGCCAAGGCGCACCAGGGCACCAGCACGCGCGACGCCTTCATACACAACCTGCATGAGGTCAACTATCTCGCCGACTGCCGCCATCGGAACGATCTAGCGCAGTGCACGAATTCGGACGATCTGTCGACCTGCCCGGACACGAACCCGAACAACACGCGGATCAGTATCTCGGTTCTCCAGCCTTTCAATCGGGCGGGTGGCTTCACCAGCTTCATGCCGCTCTGCAACGTGCCGCGGCGGAACGATCCCCAGGATTTCGTCCAGGTCGGTCACAGCCAGTGGTCGCAGTGGTACCCGGCCGGAGATGGCGACCGAGAGATCCCGACGCGCGCCTGCATCGAAATCGGCTTCCTCGTGCCGCCCGGGCAGTGGTCCGGAAACCTCTATGAGGCGTGGCCAGCCAGCCTGTCGATCCGCCGCGCGAACGGGACGCCGCTGGTCTATGGGATCAACCTGTTGTTCGACGTGCAGGACGCGGCGCGCTACTTCTACCCGGAAGCGCACAAGATTCTGCGCGGATATCACTCATGGCGTCCGGAGCTCAATGGGACGAACCTTGGATACGCGATGGATCTCTGCTACGACCGCTCGCTGGAGGCGCAGGGCCGGCGCTATCGCGGGGGCCCCTGCGACTGGTCCACGAACTACGGCCAGATCCAGGGCATCGATTGGAACGATCCACGCTCCGGCTTCCGTGGACTGAACCGCGGCATGTATTTCCAGCCCGGCCCCGTCGACAACGCCGGCGGACCGACTGTGTGGTGGACCGATCCTTACGGCGGTAATGCCTCACCAACACCATTCCCCGGTGCGACACGCCAGCAGTTGAGCGCGAAGCAGGTCGATTACTCGTCGCTGATTGGCGGTTCCGCGATCGATCCGCGTGTCGCCAGTCGGGTCCACGCCGACGGAAACGGCACGGTCCACGCGCCCAACTGACGCTCCCTCAGTCGCGCGGATCCGGCATCAGCCCGGCAGCCTCGAGCGAGGCCACGCGTCGCCGCTCCGCCTCGTCGAAGCGCCGCGTGCGCTCGGCGTCGAGCGCCGCCGCGCGGGCCTGGGCGTCGAGCGCTGGATCGGCGCGGATCGAGGCCGCTGCGCGCGCGTAGTCCGCGAGGCGGCCCGTCCATGCGGCTTCGGCGGCCTCCACCGCGGCCAGCCGGGCGGCAGCCTCGGAGCCGAACAGCGCCGTGCGCTCGGCGGCGCGGGTCGCGGGATCGATTCCCAGTTTCTCGAACTGGCGCTGCTGCTCGGCGAGCAGGTCGGTCAGCGCAGCCTCACGCCGGGCCTCTCGGATCGCAGGCGGTGCCGTCGCGTCGAGGGCCGCCAATCGGGCGGCGCGCGTGTCCGC
>CALDVP010000174.1 GCA_937924195.1 uncultured Lysobacterales bacterium | reverse complement strand
TGTTCACCGTGATGTTCGCGCTCGGCCGCACCCCCGGCTGGATCGCGCACTGGCTGGAGCAGCACGTCACGCCGGACGCCAAGATCGGTCGCCCGCGACAGGTCTACATCGGTGCCGCGGCGCGCGACTACGTACCGATCGACGAGCGCGGCTGAGCCCGCTGCAGGGACTGGTCAGCCCGCGACGACCAGGGCCTCGACCTCGGCGATCGCAGCCCGGCGGAGGCCGGGCGCGGTCGTGCGGCGTCTCAACGCGACAGCGCGGTAGACCGAGAGCCGGATCGGATCGCCGCCAGCGATGAAGTCCAGCCGTTCGTGTGCGAGGTCCGGGAGCACGGTCGCCCGGGCCGGGAGCGTCCGAGGTCTCAACCCGAGTTCGAGGAGACGCAGCATCACCGCGTCCGGCTCGTCGGTGAACAGCTGGAGGTCGATCGCAGCCCCGTCGCCGGCCCAGCCGTCGAGCACGCCGCCGACCAGGCGTGGCTCGAAGGCGGCAAGATAGCGCATCGCTTCGAGGGCGCGCCGACGCAGGCGGCCGAGGTGTTCGAGGTGACGGGGGCTGTCGAACAGGCGGCGCTCGGTCAGCGCGGCTTCGACCACCGCTTCGGCCGAGGGCCACCGCGAGGCGTCCCGACAGCCGGCTGCCAGGGCGGCACTCCGCAGGGCCGATTCGGGATCCGTCTCCCGCCCGTCGAGGAGCCGGCGCGCAGCTTCGGCAGCGATGCGACGCGGATCGGCGCGTCGTGCGAGGCTCTCGCGGCGACCGGCCACGGGATCAGAAGATGTCGATCAGTTGCTGGTCGGTCAACTCCCGCTCGGCAGCGGCAGCCTCGGCCTCGATCCGTGCGAGGTCCTCGACCCGGACCCAGTCGGCTGGACCATCCCCGAGCGCGACCCGAGTCAGCCCCGGCGGCGCCTCGAGAGGTTGCTCGGGAACGCCGTCCAGCGCCACGCGCATGAATTCGGTCCAGATCGGCAACGCGGTGCGGGAGGCGAACTCGCCCTTGCCGAGCGAGGAAAAATCGTCGAGACCGACCCAGGACACGGCGACGAGGTTCGGGTTGTAGCCGGCAAACCACGCGTCGCGGTGCTCGTTGGTGGTTCCAGTCTTGCCGGCCAAGTCGTTGCGTCCGAGCGCCATCGCGCCCCGCCCGGTGCCGCGCAGCACGACATCCCGCAGCAGCGAAGTCACGAGGAAGGCGTTGCGGGCGTCGAGCACGCGCGGGGCCGCCTCGCCGGCGCCGCCCGCGCCGGGATTGGGCTCGCCAGCCGACGTGTCCGTGTCCGCGGGCGCGCGGTTGCCCGGGGGCGGGAGCGTGCCGAGCAGCGCGCCCAAGTCCTCGACGCTGAGGCTCGCGACCTCGGCGTCGCTGGCGACGGTTTCGTCACCGCCGCTCGTACGTTTCGGCACGGCCAGGAAGATGGGTTGCCCGCGATCGTCGTCGATGCGTGCCATGAACCAGGGTTCGATCAGGTAGCCCCCGTTGGCGAATACCGCATAGCCGCGGGCCAGCGACAGCGGCGTCACCGAGCTGGTGCCGAGGGCGAGCGACAGGTTGCCTGGCAGTGCCGCCATCGGGAAGCCGAAGCGCGCGATGTGGCTGCGCGAGAAGGCCATGCCGGTGGCGTCCAGCAGCCGTACCGAGACGAGGTTGCGCGAGCGCACCATCGCCTCGCGCAGACGCATCGGTCCCATGAAGCTGTTGTCGTCGTTGCTTGGCCGCCAGACGCCACCGGGTCGCGAGGGGTCGATCAGTTCGATGGGCGCGTCGTTGATCACCGAGGCCGGATGGAAGCCGCGTTCGAAGGCCGCCGAGTAGACGAAGGGCTTGAAGCTCGACCCGGGATTGCGCTGGCTCTGGATCGCGCGATTGAACTTCGAAAGGCCGAAGCTGAAGCCGCCGACCAGGGCCTTGACCGCGCCGTCGCGCGGGTCGAGCGCGACCACCGCCCCCTGCGCCCGCGGGATCTGGCCGAGCTGCCACTCGCCCTCGCCGTCGCGGAACACGCGGACCACGTCGCCGGCGGCGAGCACGTCGGTTGCGCGGGTCGGCGTCGGGCCTCGGGCATTCTCGTTGATGAAGCGCCGGGCCCACGCCATGCGGGTGAGCGGCAGCGAGACCTCCTGACCGTCGGCAAGCCCGAGTCTCGCTTCGCCGGCCGAGACCTCGAGCACGACGGCAGGCTCGAGACCCACCACCGGGCGCCGGTCGGCAAGAGCGCGGCGCCAGTCGGCTGCGGTCGGTTCGGGGGGCAGTTCGACTCGAGCCTCGGCGCCATGCCAGCCATGGCGACGGTCGTAGGCGATGAGGCCCTCGCGCAGCGCGCGGTTGGCGGCCTCTTGCTGGCGCGAGTCGATCGTGGTGAAGACCGAGTAGCCGCCGGTGAGCGCATCCGCGCCGAGGCGCTCGATCGCCGCTACGCGCACCATCTCGGCCAGCCATGGGGCCTCGACCTCGATGGCGGGCTCATGCGGGCGCGCCAGGTCCGTTTCCGCGACGGCCGCTTCGAACGCGGGGCGGTCGATGAAGCCTTCCTCGAGCATGCGCTGGAGCACGTAGTTGCGACGGATCCTGGCGCGCTCGGGGTTCGCGATCGGATTGGCCGTCGACGGGAACTTCGGGATCGAGGCCAGCATCGCCGCCTCGGCCAGCGTCAGTTCCTCGAGCGACTTGCCATAGTAGAAGTCGGCCGCGGCCACGACCCCATAGGCGCGGTGGCCGAAAAAAATCTTGTTGAGGTAGAGCGCGAAGATCTCGTCCTTGCTGAGCTCCTGTTCGAGCTTCAAGGCGAGGAAGATCTCGGTCAGCTTGCGCGTGAACGAGTATTCGGGGCTCAGGAAGAAGTTCTTCGCGACCTGCTGGGTGATCGTGCTGCCGCCCGGGACGCGCTGGTCGTCGGTGGTGGCAAGCAACCAGACGGCCCGCGCGATGCCGACCGGGTCGATGCCGCGGTGCTCGTAGAAGCGCGCGTCCTCGATCGCGATGAAGGCCTGCCGGAGGTGCTCGGGGATCCGCTCGATCGCGACCGGGGTGCGGCGACTCTCGCCGAACACCGCGATCAGCTTGCCGTCCTCCGACAGCACGCGCAGCGGCACCTGGAGCCGGATCTCGCGGATCGTGGCAACGTCGGGCAAGCGCGGCTTGATCAGCCAGTAGGCGCCACCGACCGCGGCGATGCCGGCGATCACGCCGAGAAACAGCAGGATCAGGCCCCACGTGAGGAAGCGGCGCAGCCAGGGCATCTCGGGTGAGTAGAGGTCGCCGGAAGGCGGCCGTGGAGTATAGGATCGGCGCGCAGGGGTCGATCGATCAGCTGGTGAAGAGGGGCCCGAACTGACGGGGTGCGTGGGGGGTGCCTCGCCCCCAGAGCACTGACAGAACCCGTCTTTCGGCGATAAAACCGTGCGCTAGCGCGCAGTTGGAGCGCGAAGCGAAGTCGCCCTTGCAGGAAGATGCGGCTTCTTGCTGTTGATAAAGCATTTAGTTTTGGGTCTAATGCTCACGGGGTCTGCGGTGGGCCGTGAGGTCATCGGGGCGGACCGGAACGCAGAGCCGCGTGGGGAGGGCAAGGGTCGTGGGCCTATTCAGCGCATCGCAGGCACCGCTCATCGGCGTCGACATCAGCACGACGGCGGTCAAGCTGTTGCAGTTGAGCCAGGTCGGATCGCGCTACCGCATCGACCATTACGCGCTCGAACCGCTGCCGCCCAACGCGGTGGTCGAGAAGAACATCGTCGAAGTCGAGGCCGTTGGGCAGGCGATCCGGCGCGCGGTCACGCGCGCCGGGATCCGCTCGAAGCTCGCCGCGACCGCCGTGGCCGGATCGGCGGTGATCACCAAGGTGATCACGATGCCGGCCGACCTGTCCGAGGAGGATCTCGAGAGCCAGATCGAGTCCGAGGCCAACCAGTACATCCCGTACCCGCTCGACGAGGTCAGCCTCGATTTCGAGGTGCTCGGCCCGGCCCCGAACAACACGGAGCTGATGAATGTGCTGCTTGCGGCGTCGCGCACCGAGAACGTCGACATCCGCGTCGCTGCACTCGAGGCGGGGGGGCTGACGGCGAAGGTGGTCGATGTCGAGCCCTTCGCGATGGAAAACGCATTCCGGCTGATCGCGGACCAGCTCTCGGTCTCGAAGGACGCGGTGATCGCCCTGGTCGACGTCGGTGCGACCATGACCACGCTCATCGTGCTGAGGAACCAGCGCGCGATCTACACGCGTGAGCAGGTCTTCGGCGGCAAGCAGCTCACCGACGAGATCATGCGCCGCTACGCCCTCTCGTTCGACGAGGCTTCCCTCGCCAAGCGTCAGGGCGGCCTCCCGGATAGCTACGAGCACGAGGTGCTGGAGCCGTTCAAGGAGGCGATGACGCAGCAAATCAGCCGCCTGCTGCAGTTCTTCTTCGCCGGCAGCGAGTACAGCCGGGTCGACCAGATCGTCCTCGCCGGCGGCTCGGTGGTGATCCCTGGCATCGTCGAGATGGTCGAGCAGCAGCTCGGCGTCCCGACCGTCATCGCGAACCCACTCGCGGGCATGGCGCTCGCGCCACGTATCCAGGCCGCGCAGCTTCAGCAGGATGCGCCTGCGCTGATGATCGCCGCCGGCCTCGCCCTCAGGAGCTTCGACTGATGGCCAAGATCAACCTATTGCCATGGCGCGAGGAGCGCCGCAAGCAGCGCAACAAGGAAGCCCAGACGCTGCTCGTCGCAGCCGCGCTCGTAGGGGTGATGCTCGTGGCTGCCGCGTGGCTCCAGGTGGGCAAGTTGATCGAAGGGCAAGACGCCCGGAATGACCTGCTGCGCACGGAGATCCGGATCGCCGACGAGAAGATGAAGGAGATCGAGAGCCTCGAGCGCACGCGGCAGACGCTGCTGCGTCGCAAGGAAGTCATCGAGCAGCTCCAGTCCGATCGCTCGGTGATGGTGCATCTGTTCGACGAACTCGTGCGGCGAACGCCGGAGGGGGTGCGATTGACGTCGATCAAGCAGACCGGCCAGCAGCTCACTTTGCAGGGCCTCGCCGAGTCGAACGCCCGGGTGTCGGAGTTCATGCGGGCGCTCGATCAGTCGCGCTGGCTCGGCAATGCCGACCTCTCGATCGTCGAGGCGCGCGGCGAGGATCGGCGGCAGCGCTATCAGTTCACGCTGGCGATCAATCTCAAGAAGCCGTCGGAAGGCGCTGAAGGGGCGCCCGCCGGGGAGGCTACGCCATGAAGGCCACGGATTTCGACCTCAACAATCTCGACTTCCAGAATCCGGGCGGCTGGCCGAATCCGGTCAAATTCTTCTTCGCCGCGCTGATTGTCGTGTTGCTTGCGGTAGGTGGTTACTACGTGCTGGTCAAGCCGAAGGTCGAGGAGCTCGAAGCGCTCGAGCGGACCGAGCGCGAACTGATCGAGGAGTTCAAGACCAAGCAGGCCAAGGTCGTGAATCTCGAAGAGTACCGGCGCCAGCTCGACGACATGCGCGAGTTGTTGCGCCAGATGTTGCGCCAGTTACCGAGCCGCACCGAGATGCCCGACCTCCTCGTGGACGTCAGCCAGGCGGCACTCGCTACCGGTCTCGACAACCAGAAGTTCCAGCCGCAGCCCGAGGTGGTGCACGAGTTCTACGCCGAACGGCCGATCAGCCTCCGGATGGTCGGCAACTACCACCAGTTCGGCGAGTTCGTCAGCGCGGTGGCGTCGTTGCCACGCGTCGTGATCCTGACGATGCACGACATCGCACTCGGCCCGAGTTCGTCGACGCCCGGGACCGGGTCGTCGGGTCAGCTGGTTCTCGAGGGCACGGTGAAGACCTACCGCTATGTCGATGATGAAGAATCGGCGTTGGCGACCGGCGAGGCGGTCGACGCAGCGCGGGGAGGTGTTCAGTGAGCGGTCGTTCATTCCGGCCGACTGGCATCCGCATGGTCGCTCTGGCGATGGCCATGGCGGCACTCGGGGGCTGCGCGCGGAGCGATGCGGATCTCCGCCAGCAGATCGAGGAAATCAAGGCGCAGCGGGGCGCTCCTCTGGAGCCGCCGCCGGTGCTCCGCACCTTCGAGAGCTTCACCTACAAGGCACAGGCGCTCCGCGATCCGTTCTCGCCCTCGGTTCGAGCCGATAGTGCGGACGACTCTGGCGCGCGCCCGGACATGAATCGGCCGCGCGAACCGCTCGAGGCCTTTCCGCTCGATGCGCTCGACATGGTCGGCACCATTGGCACTGGCGCCGCGATGGTCGCCCTGGTCAAGGATCCGAGCGGCCTCATTCATCAGGTGCGCACCGGCAATCACATGGGGCAAAACTTTGGGCGCATCCTGGCCATCAGCGAAACCAGTATCGAACTGGTCGAGTTGGTGCCCAACGGCACCGGTGGCTGGCTCGAGCGCCAGTCCGCCATCGCGCTCGACGACTAGGCAAGAAGGGGTACTCGAATGACCGTCCATACATCAGCCTTCGCAGCACGGGTGCCGTCGGGCCAGTCGACGTTGGCGACGCTTGCCCGACTCGGCGTCGGACTCGTCGTCCTGGCCTGGGCGGGTGCCGCCGCCGCGGCCAACACCCTCGAGTCGCTCACCTTCCGGGCCGGAGCAGGCGACACGGTCGAGGTCGTCATGGCACTGACGGCGCCACCCGCCGATGCCAAGCTGTTCGCCACGGAGACGCCGCCGCGTATCGCGGTGGACTTGCCGGACACACGCAACGCAGTGAACCAGCGGCGCTTGGACATCAACCTCGGTTCCGCGGTCGCGGCGAGCGCCGTGGAGGCTGGGGGACGCACTCGCGTCGTCGTCGAGCTCCTGCGCAGCGGACGCTACGCGACCCGCGTGGACGGCAACAACCTCGTGCTGACCATCGGCTCGCCGATGAGCGGTGCCATGCAGACCGTCTCCACTGATCCGACCAAGACGGTGTCCCGCGCACGGACCGCCCTCGAGGGGATCGACTTCCGACGCGGCGCGGCGGGCGAGGGGCGCGTGATCGCGACCTTCTCGGGCACCGACGCGGCCCCGACGATGCGCCGCGAGGGCAGCAAGGTCGTCGTCGAGCTCGCCGGCATCTTGGTCCCCGAAGAGCGCGCGCGGAAGCTCGACGTGACCGACTTTGCGACCAGCGTTGGCTCGATCAACGTCGTCCGGACTCCGTCGGGCGGCCGCCTCGAGATCGCGGTGACCGGGTCCTTCGAGCCGCTCGCGTACCAGACCGGCAACGAATACGTGGTCGAGATCGCGCCGAAGCGCGAAGACTCGCCAGCGATGGCGCGCATGCGGGAGCCCGAGTACAAGGGCGAGCGCGTGACCTTCAACTTCCAGGACATCCCGGTCCGCTCGGTGCTGCAGTTGATCGCCGACATCTCGGGGCTCAACATCGTGGTCGCCGACAGCGTGCAGGGCAACGTGACGTTGCGCCTCAACAACGTCCCGTGGGACCAGGCGCTCGACATCGTCATGCAGGCGCGGGGCCTCGACAAGCGCGAGCGCGGCAACGTGGTCTGGGTCGCCCCGACCGCCGAGATCGCCGCGCGCGAGCAGGCGATCGAGGATGCCCGGATCGCGATCGAAGATCGCACGCCGCTGGTCTCGGAGTTCATTCCGATCAACTACGGCAATGCCGAGCAGATCGCCAACCTGCTGACCACGTCGGCACTTCGCGCGATCGGCAGCACCCCCGGCGCTCAGCAGCAAAGCGGTTTTCTCTCACCGCGTGGTAGCGTCTCCTTCGACGTGCGAACGAACACGTTGCTGGTCAGCGACATTCCGGCCAAGATCGATGAGATCCGCAGTCTCGTCGCGCTGCTCGATCGGCCGGTCGACCAGGTGCTGATCGAGTCGCGGATCGTCATCGCCGACGAGAAGTTCGGGCGCGAACTCGGCGCACGCTTCGGTGTGAGCGCGGCGCGTGAGGATTCGAACGGAAACGTCGTTGCCAGCGCCGCAGGTTTGCGCGGCACCGACAGCATGCTGAACGAGGCGCTGGCCAATCGATACGGCCGGAACTCTCCGAATGCGCCAATCGCCGTGCCCGGCCCGTCTGGGGGCGGGATCATCGTGCCGTCGCTGGCTGATCGCCTCAACGTGAACCTGCCGGTCACCAATCCGTCCGGGTCCTTCGCGCTCGCAGTGCTCGGCCAGGACTACCTGCTCGATCTCGAGTTGTCGGCACTGCATTCGGAAGGCCGGGGTGACGTGGTGTCGAGCCCGCGTGTCATCACGGCGAATCAGCGCGAGGCGATCATCCGTCAGGGCGATGAGGTCGGCTACGTGACGATTGCCCCGCAGCAGGGAGGCAACCAGGTGCCGATCCCAAACGTGCAGTTCAAAGAGGCCCTGCTTGAACTCAAGGTCACGCCGACGATCACCCAGGACCGTCGCGTCTTCCTCGTCATGAATGTCAAGAAAGACGAGATCTCGGGATTCGTCAGCACCTCGATCGGCGACGTGCCACAGATCGCGAAGCGCGAGATCAATACCGCAGTTCTCGTCAACAACGGCCAGACCGTGGTCCTGGGCGGCGTCTACGAGTTCAAAAACCGCAGCGATCTTGCGAAGGTGCCTTTCCTCGGCGACCTGCCGGCCATTGGCAATCTGTTCCGCAAGACCGGTCGCAGCAACGAGAAGGTCGAGCTGCTGATCTTCGTCACGCCGAAGATCATCGACGAGACCCCGGCGACGCGTTGACCGCGGGCCCGAATCCGACACACCGGAGACCCTCCATGAAGTCCATCAAGCACGCACTGCTCGCCATCACGGCCGCGCTAGGTCTTGTCAGCTGCGGTGGAGGCGGCAGCAATGGTGGGGCCTTCAGTCCCCCACCCCCGACGACGCCGGCCGCGCCTACCGTGACCATCTCGGCCACCACGACTCAGACCACGCCGAACTCCCTGGTCCCATTCACCGTGCGCGTGAATGCCGGCAATGGTGAGCCGATCGCCGACGGTACCGTGGTCACGGTACAGGTCACCACGAGTGGCGTAGGCCTCGTCTCGTCGGTAGCCCCGACGCCGGTGATCGGGGAGCGAGTGACAGCTCCCACCGCAGGCGGACTCGCAACGTTCCGCTTCCACAGCCGTCAAACCGGCACTGCGACCATCCAAGCGTCGGTTACCGAGCCGACGGCGCCGAACCGGGTCATCACCCAAAACCAGAATTTCACCATCTCTCCCGGCGCCCCGAACGATCCACGTCTGACCTTGACCCCGGTCGTCACCACATTGCCAGTCAACCCAAACAATATCTTGCCCTTCGTCGGTTCTCCCTATATGGCGGAAGTAACCGTGACGTGGCGCACGCTTGATGGCGCTCTGGTTTCCGGCAGCGATCGCAACATCGCCGTCTCTGTAAATCCACTCAACCCGACGGGAGGTTTCAGCATACTCGATGACCCAACGACTCCGGACGTGAACGAGTTCCAGGTTCGACTTGGCCAAGGACCCGTCAAGGTCGTGGCCGGTCGCGCAACGCTGTTCTTCCACTCCTTCAATTTGCCTGCAACGGCGACGATGACCGTCACCGCCGTTGATCCGCAGCTCAACGACACCATATTCGCGATCCAGGAGTTCCGTATTCAGAGCGGCGCACCCGCGCTGCCCTCGTCGGTCATCATCCAACCCGTCGACGGTTCGCCCGTCTACATCCAAGGAGGCAGTGGGACGACATCGAAGCAATTCGAGGCATTCGTGTACGATGGCGCATCGGCCCTCGTTCCGAATCCGCCGGTCGGAACCAACAACATCCGCGTCGAACTGGTCCCCGGCAGCCAGGGCGGCGACCGCCTGCGGGCCGTGGACGCCACGGGTGCCAACGTGACCGGGCCCGCGATCTCGATCCGCTCTCTGAACGGTATCGGCTCCTTCGTCTATGAGTCCGGAACACGCTCGGGCCTGGTCACGATCCGCGTCACCGCCGACCGCGCGGACAACAACGTCAACAACGGCATCACCGATCCGGTGACATCGACCCGTCAGATCACGGTATCCGACGGCGTACCGTTCGATCTCGTGATCACCTCGCCGACGCAGAATGCGCTGACCGTGAATCCAAGCGATGGGCTTGCCCCGGGTGGTGTCGGTCAACCGCCGACCGTGCCCCCGAGCCCGAACGGCAGCTACAGTCTGACGATCGCAGCGCTCGTCACTGACCGCCAGGGTAATCCGGTGCCGGCCGGGACCCCGGTACGGTTCGGGCTGGTCGACGCCCCCCAGGCCAATGGGCGCTTCTCGATCACGGGAGGCGACGGCAACCCGCAGGAAGGCGGCGTGCTGTTCACGGCGCCGACGGGCGCCTTCACGACCGCGGGCGGTGGTGCCGGACCCGGCGACACCCTGCTGGTCTTCGGCAAGGACGTGCCGGGAAATCGCGATCTCGAATCGGCCCGGATCATTGCGACGATCAATTCGCCCAGTAGCCTCACGGTGCGCGACCGATTCAATCTCAATGACGACACCGGCAGCACGGTCGACGCAGGTCCGGTTTTGCCGTACCTGATTGGGCGCGCCACCTCGGGCAACATCGTCGCTACCGGTCTGACCGATGCGCGCGGTGTCGCGCGCACGGTGATGACCTATCCAGTCAGCCGACTCGGCCGTCCGGCCGCGATCTGGGCTCAGACCAACGCCGACGTCCGCAACGGTACGCCGGAGGTCGCCAGCGACGTGGCGTTCCAACGCTTTGCGGGCGCCGCACCGTTCACGTTGACGGCGTCTCCGCAGACAATCCGTGGCAATCGCACTCAGAACGTCAATGTCTGCGTGCTCGACGCGCTCGGCGCGCCGATGGAGGGTGTCTCGATCGACTTCGCGTTCGACATGGGCACGAGCGGCGGAACCGGCTCCATCGAAGGCGTCGTCGGAGCCGGATCGATCCCGACGGTGACCGGTGAGGACGGCTGTGTCGTTGCGCCGGTCACCACGAGTGGCATGCAGAACAACAACGGAACACCGAAGGTCACCTTCCGGTTGAATTCGGCCGGCGTCGAGCGCACCGCGGTGGTCAACATCGTGATCGGTGATCTGATCCTTCAGGCGAACCCTGCGGACTTCTTCGGCAACGGCGAGTTCATCACCACGCTCGCACTGCTCGACCAGAACGGCGCGGGCGTGGCCGGCGTACAGCTTGCCGGGAGCTGCACGGTGACGGGACCTGGCTCCCTGGTTCTGGGTCCGATCGCGCCGACAGACGCCAACGGTGAAACGCGCGTCACATTGTTCGCGAGCAATTTCAACCGGATCGGCACTGCGCCAACCGCCACTTGCTTGTTCCGCACCGCCAGCGGAACGCCGAATGCGACTGTCCGCGTGACCGGGTTCAACTTCTGCGAGATCTTTGATCCAACCGAGATCGAAGGGTGTCCGGGCTACGTCGCGCCTGGTCGCCTCACGGTCTCGACGCGCCAGACGCAGACGACCCCGCCGGTGGCGGGAGGAACGAATCCGCAGGGCACCATCACGTCGCTGCCGGCCGGCATCTCGTGCAGCTTCAACGGTGCGAATAGCGGCAACTGCACGGCTTTGTTCCGCCAGACGGTTACGCTGCAGTACAACACGGCCTCGGGTGTGTTCTGTCGCTGGGAGGGATCGTGCTCCGGCACGTCACCGTTGACGACGGTGACCGTTCCGCCGAATGGTGCCGTTGTCTGTACCGCGGTAGTCGCGACCATTGCCGGGAACTGCGCCGGCCCCTGAGAGCCTCGCTATCGGTGTTCGAATGGACGAAGGCCGCCTTCGGGCGGCCTTCGCGCTAGCTGGACCTAGCGCCTGACCGAAGAAACCCGATGATCGAGCTATACACCGCGGCGACTCCCAACGGCCACAAGGTCTCGATCGCGCTCGAGGAACTGGAACTGCCCTACCGGGTCCATGCGCTGGACCTCGTGGCAGGCGAGCAGAAGCAGGCCTGGTACCTCGCGATCAACCCGAACGGCCGCATACCGGCCATCGTCGATCACGACGCGGGTGGGTTTCCGGTGTTCGAGTCGGGAGCGATCCTGTTATGGCTAGCCGAGAAAACGGGTCGCCTGATGCCCGCCGACCCCAAGGGCCGGTCGCTGGTTCTGCAGTGGTTGATGTTCCAGATGGCGGGGGTCGGGCCGATGATGGGCCAGGCCAACGTTTTCTATCGTTACCTTCCCGAGAGAATCCCGGTGGCGATCGAGCGCTATCAGGCCGAGGGCCGACGCCTGCTGTCGGTGCTCGATCACCGACTCTCGGACCACGAGTATCTGGCAGGGGACTACTCGATCGCGGATGTCGCGAACTTCGCGTGGGCGAGGACCCATCGTTGGTCGGGGATCGATGTCTCCGACCTTCCTCATCTGCAGCGATGGCTCAAGCAGATCCGTGGACGTCCGGCCGTCGAGCGCGGCCTCTTGGTTCCGCCGTCGAAACTGGATCTCGCCGACGCAACCCAGGAAGAGATCGACCGCTTCGTCGCCGAGGCGCGCAAGATCGTCGCGACGGGGCAAGAGCGAACCTGAGCCACGGGAGGGAGAACCCATGCGTCTGCACCGGACCCCAAGAGCGCCGAACCCGCGCCGCGTCACGATGTTCATCGCCGAGAAGAGCATCAGCGGGATCGAGTTCGTCGATGTCGACCTCGCGTCGCAGGCGCACCGGGATGCCGGATACCTCGAGCGCAGCCCGTTCGCAAAGGTGCCGGCGCTCGAGCTTCCGGACGGCCGGGTGCTGACAGAGTCGCGTGCGATCCAGACCTGGCTCGAAGGCCGGTTCCCCGAGCCGAACCTGATGGGTCGCGACGCCGACGAGCGCGCCTTCATCGAGGAAGCGGACCGCCAGGTCGAGCTATATCTGTTCCTACCGCTGGCCATGTGGGTGCGACACACCCACCCGGGGCTGGCCATGCTCGAGACGCCGCAGCTGCCCGATTTCGCCGCGACCCAGGCCTGCCGTGGGCGAGAGGCGGCGGCGATCTTCGACCAACGGCTCGCGGACCGTGAGTGGATCGCCGGAGAGCGCTTCACGGTTGCCGATATCACGGGCTTTTGCGCGCTCGAGTTCGCGCGAGGCCTGGTCCGCTGGCGACCCGTCGACGATGGTCTTGCGCGACTCCAAGCCTGGCGGGACCGGATGGCGCAGCGTGCATCCGCCGCAGCGCTCTAGCAGCCCGTTGAAAAACGCACATGCTGTGCGATCTTCCAGTCGCGGGTTCGATCTCGCTCCGGGCTCGAACCGCCCGCTCGACCAAGCACGGCAATCGAGCGGCGTCCGTATCCACCTCGCGCCAGACTGTCGCACTCTTTTTTGAAGGCTCGATGCGCGGGACCACGTCGATCGTATGCGCACAGTCCAGCGACAGCAGATGCCAGTATCAGAGCCAGCCGAAGGCCACGAGGTGGTCTGGCTGGTTACGGCCCGACGCCGCACCGATGAGGCTTGCCGATCCCAGCTAGGGTGATCGATAGGTCTCGAGATCCAGTTCGTCTTCGCGACGGGCGACGATGATCGACACTGCGGCATCGCCGGACACATTGACGACCGTGCGCGTCATGTCGAGCAGTCGGTCGACCGCGAGGATCAGCGCGATGCCGTCCACCGGTAGGCCAACCTGGCTCAGAACGGCAGCCAGCATCACGATGCCTGCGCTCGGTACCCCGGCCGTCCCGATCGCCGCGACGGTCGCCATGCCGACCACGGTCACCAGCTGTTCCAGGGTCAGATCGACGCCGTAGAGCTGCGCGATGAAGACGCAGGCGATGCCTTGCATGATCGCCGTGCCGTTCATGTTGACGGTCGCGCCAAGCGGGATCGTGAACGAGGCGACCCGAGTGCTGGCGCCCAGCCGCTGCTCGACCACACGCATCGTTACCGGCAGCGTGGCGTTGCTCGACGAGGTCGAGAACGCATACAGCCAGACCTCGCGCATCTTGCGCAGCCAGGGCCGCGGGTCGAGGCCGCCGACGACGCGCAGCATGATCGGAAACACGACCAGCAACTGCAACAACAGCGTGCCGAGTACCAGCAGGAAATACTGGATCAGCTTGACGATCTGGTCGAAGCCAAGCTCCGCGATCGCGCGCGCGAGCAGCGCGAAGACGCCGACCGGGGCGAACAGCATCACGATCGTGACCAGCTTCATCACCACCTGGCCGATGTCGTCGACCATCGCCTTGACGCGCTGGCCCGGCTCGCCCGCCATCAGGATCGCGGCGCCGAGCAGGATCGAGAACACGATGATCTGCAGCATGTTCATCGTCGCCAGCGCCTGCACCGGGTTGGTCGGCACCATGCCGATCAACTGGTCGAGCAGGGGCGGCGGCGGTGCCGGCGGGGCGAAGGCGACCGTGGCTTGGTCGACGTCGGCACCAGGCTTCAGGAACAGCGCCAGCGCGAGCGCCATCGACACCGCGACGATCGTGGTGCCCACATAGAGCACCAGCGTGCCACCACCGACGCGGCCGAGTTCGCCGAGATTACGCAGCGAGGCCACGCCGCCGGTCAGCGAGAAGAACACGAGCGGCACCACCAGCAGCATCAGTCCGTTGCGGAACACGTCGCCCAGCAGCTTGAAGACACCCTTGACCAGCACCGCGTCGAGCCAGGGCAGGGTGCCCTTGGACAGGTTGATCATGATTCCGGTGATGGCTCCTGCGACCAACGCGATCAGGATCCACTTGGTCTGGCGCGCGGCGTCGCGCATCAGGGCGTCGGTCATCGGGGCGTCCTCGCGGCGGAAGCCAGCATTGTAGGGGTGGCAAGGGGCTGCCCGCGGCTGCGGTTGCCCCCTCGCCGAGGCGCCGCGACAATGTCGGGCTCCCGCGCCCTTGCGGCCGCCGCCGATCCCGGAACCGCCGATGCCCACGCGCTTCGAACTCGCCAACGCCATCCGCGCGCTGGCCATGGATGCCGTCCAGCAGGCCAACTCGGGTCATCCCGGGATGCCGATGGGCATGGCCGATATCGCCGAGGTGCTGTGGAACGACTTCCTGCGCCACAACCCGGCCAATCCCCGCTGGTTCAACCGCGATCGCTTCGTGGTCTCCAACGGCCACGGTTCGATGCTGCTCTACGCGCTGCTGCATCTGACGGGCTACGACTTCCCGATGGCCGAGCTTCGGCGCTTCCGGCAGTGGCACTCGCGCACGCCCGGGCATCCCGAGCGCAGCGAGCACCCGGCGATCGAGACCACCACCGGTCCGCTGGGCCAGGGTCTTGCGAATGCAGTCGGTATGGCGCTGGCCGAGAAGCTCCTCGCCGCGCGCTACAACCGCGAAGGCTTCCCGGTCGTCGACCACTACACCTACGTCTTCGTCGGTGACGGCTGCCTGATGGAGGGGATCTCGCACGAGGCTTGCTCGCTGGCCGGCACGCTGGGCCTCGGCAAGCTGATCGCGATCTACGACGACAACGGCATCTCGATCGACGGCCAGGTCCGCGGCTGGTTCACCGACGACACCCCGAGGCGCTTCGAGGCTTACGGTTGGGAGGTGATCGCTGGCGTCGACGGCCACAATCCCGAGGCGATCAAGGCCGCGCTGGTCTCGGCTGCGCTCGACCCGTCCAGGCCCACGCTGCTGTGCATGCGCACGACGATCGGATTCGGTGCGCCCACCAAGGCCGGCCACGAGTCGAGCCATGGCGCGCCGCTCGGCAAGGACGAGATCGCAGGCGCCCGCGAGCGCCTCGGCTGGTCGCACGCGCCGTTCGAGATCCCGGCCGACATCTATGCCGGCTGGGACGCGCGCCTGCGCGGCGCACAGGCCGAGTCCGACTGGAACGCACTCTTCGACCGCTATCGCGCCGCGCATCCCGAACTCGCTGTCGAGCTCGAGCGCCGTATCGCAGGGACCTTGCCCGCATCGCTCCGCGAGATCGCCGAAGCCTTCGTCGCGAAGCTCCAGGCCGAGGGACCGACGGTCGCGACACGCAAGGCCTCGCAGATGGCGCTCGAGGCCTACGGCCCGGCGCTGCCGGAACTGATCGGCGGTTCGGCCGACCTCGCGCACTCGAACCTGACCCTGTGGAAGGGCAGCCGCGACGTCAATGCCGACCCGGCCGCAGGTAACTACGTCTACTACGGCGTCCGCGAGTTCGCGATGACCGCGATCTCGAACGGTCTCGCGCTGCACGGCGGCTTCATCCCGTACGACGCGACCTTCCTGGTGTTCTCGGACTACGCCCGCAACGCGGTGCGCATGGGCGCGCTGATCCCGGCGGCAGCGATCCATGTCTACACCCACGACTCGATCGGCCTCGGCGAGGACGGCCCGACCCACCAGCCGGTCGAGCACCTCGCGAGCCTGCGGCTGATCCCGAACAACCCGGTCTGGCGGCCGTGCGACGCGGTCGAAACCGCGGTCGCGTGGCGGGTCGCGATCGAGCGTCGCGACGGGCCGACTTGCCTTGCGCTGACGCGTCAGAACGTGCCACACCAGCACCGCAGCGCCGAACAGCTGGCCGACATCGCGCGCGGCGGATACGTGCTTTCCGATCCGGCCGAGGCGCGTTTCGACGCGATCCTGATTGCGACCGGTTCCGAAGTCGGGCTCGCGATGGACGCCGCGCGCCAGCTAGAGGCTCACGGAACGAAGGTCCGGGTGGTGTCGATGCCCTGCTGCGAGGTCTTCGATGCGCAGCCGCTCGAGTACCGCGAGGGTGTGCTGCCCGGCTGGTGCCGGGCGCGGGTCGCGATCGAGGCCGGCCGCAGCGACTGGTGGCGGCGCTACGTTGGTCTCGATGGGGAGGTCATCGGGCTCGACCGCTTTGGCGCCTCGGCGCCGGCCGAGGTCTGCTTCCACGAGTTCGGCTTTACCGTCGAGGCCGTGGTCGACGCGGTCCGCCGCGTCCTCGGGTCACGCTGAGGCCCGCGCCATGCGGATCGAGAGCAAGCTGCCGAAGGTCGGCACCACGATCTTCACCGTGATGTCCCAGCTCGCCGCGCGCCACGGCGCGGTGAACCTCGGCCAGGGCTTTCCCGACTTCGATGGCCCGCCGCTGCTGCGCGAGGCGTTGGCGCGCGCGATGGCCGAGGGCAAGAACCAATACGCGCCGATGACCGGGGTGCCGGCGCTGCGCCACGCGATCGCGGCCAAGATCGCGCGCTGCTATGGCGCGGGCGTCGATGCCGAGGCCGAGATCACGGTCACGAGCGGCGCGACCGAGGCGCTGTACTGCGCGATCACGGCGCTGGTCCGCGCCGGCGACGAGGTGATCGTGCTCGACCCCTGCTACGACTGCTACGAGCCCGCGATCGAACTGGCCGGCGCGCGCGCGGTTCACGTGCCGCTGGTGCCGCCCGCCTTCGGCGTCGACTGGGGCCGCGTGCGCGATGCGATCACGCCACGCACGCGGCTGATCCTCGTGAACTCACCGCACAATCCCTCGGGCGCGGTGTTCGATGCAGCCGACCTCGATGCGCTGGCCGCGATCACGCGCGACCGCGACATCGTGGTGCTGTCGGACGAGGTCTACGAGCACATCGTCTTCGACGGCCGCCGGCACCTCTCACTGGTCGGCCATCCGGAGCTCCGGGCACGCAGCATCGTGGTCTCGAGCTTCGGCAAGACCTGGCACTGCACCGGCTGGAAGGTCGGCTACGCGGTCGCGTCGCCGGCGCTGTCGGCCGAGTTCCGCAAGGTCCACCAGTACGTCACCTTCTGCACCTTCGCGCCGGCGCAGTGGGCGCTGGCCGAGGCGATGACGACGATGCCCGAACACGAGGACGGGCTCCCGACTTTCTATCAGGCCAAGCGCGACCGATTCCGCAAATTGCTCGCCGGCACGCGATTCGAGTTGCTGCCGGTCGCCGGGGCCTACTTCCAGACGGTCGACTATTCCGCGCTCTCTGACCAGCCCGACGCCGCTTTCTGCGAGTGGCTGGTACGCGACAAGGGTGTTGCCGCGATCCCGGTCTCGGCCTTCTACGACGCGCCGCCCGAAGGTCAGCGCTTGATCCGTTTCTGCTTCGCGAAGACCGATCCGACGCTCGAGGCTGCGGCCGAGCGGCTCGAGGGCCTTTGAAATGCAACGGCCGACCGAGGATCTCCGCGTCGCGATCGTCCAGGGCGATACCCGCTGGCACGATCCGGCCGGCAACCGCGAGATGTACGGGAAACTCGTCGCCCAGGTCGGTCGGCCGGTCGATCTCGTCGTGCTGCCCGAGACCTTCACCTCGGGCTTCACCAACGAGACCGTCGGCAATGCCGAGGGGCCAGACGGCGAGACGATGCACTGGCTGCGGGAGCTGGCGCGGATCACCGGCGCCGTCGTCACCGGCTCGGTCGTGGTCCACGACGGCGATCGCTTCTTCAACCGCCTCGTCTGGATGCGACCAGATGGCCGCCACGAGCGCTACGACAAGAAGCACCTGTTCCGCTATGCGGGCGAGCACCGCCGTTACACGCCGGGCAGCGAGCGCGTCGTGCTCGAGGTGCGCGGCTGGCGCGTCCTGCCGCAGATCTGCTACGACCTGCGCTTCCCGGTCTTCGCCCGCAACCGCTTCGACGCCGAGGTTGGTTTCGATTACGACCTTGCGCTGTACGTCGCGAACTGGCCGTCGCCGCGACACTATGCGTGGCAGACGCTGCTGCGCGCGCGCGCGATCGAGAACCTCGCCTTCGCGATCGGCGTCAACCGCGTCGGCACCGACGGCAACGAGCTCACCTACCTCGGCGGCAGCGTCGTCCTCGACCCGCTCGGTGCGCCGCTGGTCGAGCTCGGCAGCCGACCCGAGGTCGCGGTGACGACCTTGCGCGCGGCCGAGCTCGCAGCCCATCGCGAGCGCTTCCCGTTCCACCTCGACGCCGACGACTTCGAACTGCGCTGAAGGCGCGCTGCCTCACGCGTCGCGCGCTGCGACGCCAACTGGCGCGATCGAGGAAAAATCTCGGCAGCGTCGCGAGTGTGGAGGTGCGAATGTCAGTCCGTTGCGCCCCACGGCGCCGGTGGCGGATCGACCGGATGCGTCAGGTCGAAGCGGACGCGGAACAGCCGTCCCGGCCGAGCAAGCTCATAGATCGCGTGCGAGCCCGGATGGAACTCGAGCGTCCACACGTTGGCGATCGAGACCTGCCGGCCCTCGCGCTCGAATAGCGCCACGCTGTAGGCGTCGGCCGGGAATCTCTGCACCGTATCGCTACCAGCTTCGACAGTGCGGCCGCCATACATGGTCAGCGCGTCCGGTGTTCCATCCTCGTGGCGATGGTCGTGCGCGAGATGGAGACCGTCCTGCGTGCGCGTCAGTACCCAGGTCCGGGAGCGATCCGCGCCCACGTGGAATGGGATCCGGATCTGGCCGGGACGGCACTCGCGCACGTGCATCACGAGGCGCTCGCCGATGAAGGCGTCGTCGGGCGTGGCTGGCGCGTTGAAGACGATCTCGCCGAGGAAGGCCTTGCCGCACTCGGCCGCGATCGCGGCGAGGAAGCGGTCGGCGGGCGTGGCCTCGTCGGTGAGCGCGGGCGCTGCGGCGAGCAGCGAGGCAAGAGCCAGGACGAGTCCGGTCGGGTGCATGGGTATAGGCGGGATCGCGAGCCCCTCGATGATGCCCGAGGCACGGACGGATGTCGCCCGGCGCGGCATCAGTGTCCGGTGATGTCGAGCACGGTCAGCAGCGCACGATCGTGCTGGCCGCTCGCGTCCATCGCCACGATGACCATCTCCCCAGCCTGCTCGAAACGATGACGCAGCGGCCGCCCGGGTCGGCTGCGGCCGACGAGGCGGTCGTTGACCAGCCAGTCGACCTCGCCCTCGGCGCCGATGGCGGCGAGGTCGAGCGTCGGGGCGCGGATCGAGCCAGGCACGGGGCGCAGGACGAGGCCGTCGAGCCGGCCGTCGATGCGCAGGCGGCCGCGCCTCGGGCCGGTGGCGTCGGCCTGGCAGCCGGGTAACCAGTCGGGCAGGCGGGCCCGCGCCTCGACCGAGGCCGGCAGCCACGGCGCGAGGCGCGTCGGCCACGTCGCGACGATCGCGGCCCGTGTCGGCCCGCGGGCGCAGTCGAGCCGCACGCGGCGCCCGCTGTCGGCGTCCACGAGGTGCGCGAGCCGCAGCGAGGCCCACGGCGGCTCGTGCCGATCGGGCAGGGTGGGCGGCGTCGATCCCGCCAGCGTCCAGGCTTCGAGGCGTCGATGGCAGAGCGACGGATCCTCGTGCGCGTCGGCGGCGATGCCGAGCGGCCAGCAGACCGGCACGCGGACGACCTCGGCCGGTGGCGCCGGCCAGGCCGAATCCGCGGTCCCTCGTGGCAGCGAGTCCGCGAGCGCGACCAGCAGCGGCAGCGCGGTGATCGCGCCGTACTGGCCCGGCATCGGTGTGCCGTCGGGCCGCCCGATCCAGACCCCGATGACGAGGCTCGGCGTGACGCCGATCGCCCACGCGTCGCGGAAGCCATAGCTGGTGCCGGTCTTCCAGGCGAGCCGCGCGCGGCGCGAGACGTCGAGCCCGGCGATGCCGTCGCCGGGTCGGCCGTCGGCGCCGAGCATGTCGCGGACGATCCAGGCCGCGCCCTCGCTGAGCAGGCGGCGATCCTCGCGCGGCGCATCGATGCGGTATCGCGGCATGCCGGCAAGCCCACCGCGCGCAAGGGCGGCGTAGCCGCCGACCAGGTTCTCGAGCGTGGTCGCGACGCCTCCCAGGGCGAGGGCCAGGTTCGGTGCCGCGCCGCGCGGCAGCGCAAGGCCGATGCCGCCGTGCTGGAGGCGGGCGCTGAAGCGCGCGGGGCCGATGCGCTCGAGCAGGTCCACCGCGGGCACGTTCAGCGACAGCTTCAGCGCGTCGGTGGCCGACACCGGGCCGCGGAACACGTCTCCGAAGTTGGCCGGGCGGTAGCCATCGAAGTCCTGCGGCGCGTCGACCAGCAGGCTCGCCGAGTGGATCAGTCCATCGTCGAGCGCCAGGCCATACAGGAACGGCTTCAGGGTCGATCCGGGCGAGCGTCGCGCGGTGACCATGTCGACGTGGCCGAGGCGTGTCGGATCGGCGTAACGGCCGGAGCCGACGTAGGCCAGCGCCTCGAGGCTGGCGGCATCTAGCACGAGCACGGCGGCGCCGGTGCGCTCGGGTAACGCGGCGAGATGTGCGGCGACGCGGCGCTCGACCAGGAGCTGCACGCGCGCGTCGATCGTGGTGCGGATCAGCGCGGCGCCCGGTGATTCGCGCCGCAGTCGTTCGGCGAGGAGAGCCGCGGCCAGGGGCGGCCGCAAGGAGCGTGCGACCACCGGTTCATCCGCCGCCTCCGCCAGGACGGCCTCGGGCCAGATGCGGTGTGCGGCCAGTCGCGCCAGCACCTTGTCGCGTGCCGCGCGTGCGGCCTCAGGGTGGCGGTCGGGTCGCAGCCGGCTTGGCGCCTGCGGCAGCACCGCGAGCAGCGCCGCCTCGCTGTACGAGAGCCGGTCTGGCGGCTTGCCGAGATAGGCGTGGCTGGCCGCCGCGAGACCTTCGAGGTTGCCGCCGAAGGGCGCGCGGTCGAGGTAGATCGCGAGAATCTGCCGCTTGTCGAGACGCCGCTCGATCTGCAAGGCGCGGACGACCTGCTTCAGCTTACCGGCTGGCGTGCGCGGGATGGGTTCGATCAGGCGCGCCACCTGCATCGTCAGCGTCGAACCGCCGGAGACCACGCGCCCGTGCCGCAGGGCCTGCGCGAGTGCGCGCCCTAGCGCGATCGGATCGACGCCCGGATGGTGCATGAAGCGTCGATCCTCAAAGCCGATCAGCGCTTCCAGATAGCGCGGAGAGACCTCGTCGAGCGAGACCGGGTAACGCCAGGTGCCGTGCGCGGTCGGGAAGGCGCGCAGTGGTGTGCCATCGCGGGCCACGACGATGGTCGGCTGATCGGCCTCCGATGCCGGCAACGGCGGTGGGAACGAGCGGTCGATCGCGAGCGTCGCGAGCGAGACCGCCACGACGATGCTGGCCGCGATCGCGAGCTCGCGTCGGCGCTCCGGGCCAGGCATCGCCTCAGGGCGCCGATCGGACCTCGATGCGCATCGGCGCCGCGTCGCCGATCGCGCGGATCTCCGGTCGGTACATGTCCTCGACCACCGGCGGCGGGACGGTGAATGCGCCGGGCGATACCACTCGCACCAAGTACATCAGGGTCGCTTTGCTGCCGGGGTAGAGTTCGAGCGCCGCGACGTAGCGATCGTCCCGATACTCCTCGAAACGCGGCTGCGTGCGCGCGTAGCGGTCGCCGAGCGCGATGCCGTCGATCTCGGCGGAGCCCCACGCGGCCGGATCGGTGAGGTTGAGATTCTCGACCTCGAGTCCGCCCGGGACGAGGTCGACGACCAGCGCGTCATGGAGATGCTCCGCGCTCTGGATCTCGATCCGCGCGATGAGTACGTCGCCTTCGGTGAGACGACCGCCGGTCCACGCGGTCCCGTCCGGGCGGAACCAGCGGCGCGCGATCTTCAGCTGGTCGCTGGTGGTCGGCTCGAAGGCGACCGGGATGCCCGCAGCCTCCTCGATGACGTAGAGCGGCGCGCCGCCCCGGGGCGTGATGCGGGCGCCGGTTGCGATCGCATCGCCATCGAGCGTGCGCGCGACGCTCGAGACGCCCGTGCGCTCCTCGACCCGGCCGTCGGTTTCGATGCTGGCGGCGAAGCTGCGCGGCGCCGACGCGGCCAGCACGTGACCGAGGCGCAGCACCGCGACCTGTTCTTGGGTGCTGAGCCGAAGTTCGTTGCCACGCGCGGCCAGCGTGCGGGCCAGTTCGATCGCGCGGGCTTCGTACTCGGGCTTCGCGAGTCCCTCGGCGCGCGTGATCGCGAGCATCAGCGCGAGATCGCGGGCTTCAGACCCGAAGTCCCCGAGCCAGGCGGGACGATCGAAGCGACGCGAGAACGCCTCGTCGATCGCCT
Source organism: uncultured Lysobacterales bacterium (assembly GCA_937924195.1). Taxonomy (GTDB): domain Bacteria; phylum Pseudomonadota; class Gammaproteobacteria; order Xanthomonadales; family Ahniellaceae; genus UDEA-SF1. Next base: position 9,348 of record CALDVP010000174.1, on the reverse strand, counting down.
GCCGCGCCCGCGCGGTGTCGCCCATCCGGTTCAGCGCGGCGCCGAGATGGACCAGCGGCAGTGGTGCCTGAACGTTGCCGCGCTCGTTGTCGAAGAGCGCGCGCAAGGTGCCGACCGGCGCGCGCTCGACCTTCGCCAGCACCCAGCCGGCCCACGCCATCTCGGCCAGGCGCAGATGCTCGGCGTGCTCGTAGCCCCAGTTCATGTTGCCGCCGCGCAGCAGGTCCTCGCGCAGACGCTCGAGCGCACGTTCGAGCACCTCGGCAGGCACCGCGACGCCGGAGTCGCGCGCCGCGAGCAGCAGGTCGGCGACCATCGGGGTCAGTTGCGTCGCGGCCTGCGCCTCGCCCGGCCACATCGCGAAGTGGCCGTCATCGGTCTGCATCGCGCCGATGCGCGCCACCGCGAGGTCGAGCATCGCGACTCGCCGCGTCGCGTCGATCGGCACCCGCGCGCCGGTCGGATCGGTCATCGCCAACTCGCCGATACCGAGGCGTTCACGCGTCTCGTCCGCGAGCAGCACCAGTGACCACGCCTTGCTGGTGGTCTGCTCGAGGCAGCCGTAGGGATAGGCGGCGAGTTGCTGTGCCGAAGCGCCGTAGGGCAGGGGTGGCAACGTCGTGATGGCGATCCGCTGAGAGACCGTCTGGGGAATCAGTCCGCGGCGCAGGGCCGACGAGGGCGACACCGGGGCTGGCGACTCGAGCACGGATGCAGTCGCGCGGACGACCTCGGGCCACGCCGGCCGCACCGCCAGCCGGAAGCGGCGGTCGACATCGACATCGGGACCGGTGATGCGGGCGTGCAGCTCGCCGACGCCGAAGGCACCGGTCGCGGTGATCGGCACGGCCACCGTGCGACGTTCGCCGTCGTTGATGCGCACACGCGCCGGCGCTTCGCCCACCGAGAGCAAGCCGTTCGCCGACAGCGACAGCGCATATTCGCCGTCGGCGCCCGAGAGGTTCGTCAGGTCCAGCGTCAGGCTGGCCCGGTCCCCGGAGGCCAGCACGCGTGGCGTGCTGGCCTCGACCACCAGCGGCGCGCGGACGATGGTTTCGGCCTCGGCGGCGCCGAACCGGTCCTCGGCCCATACCAGGGCGCGGATCTTGAGCGTGCCGTTGAAGTCCGGGACCGGGATCTCGATCCGCGCCTTGCCGTCGGCGCCGATCTTCACGATCTCGCCGGCGAGATCGACGGTCTCGACCACCGCATGGGGCCGGCGCGAGCCGGGTAGCACCGGGAGCGCCATGTCGCCGCCATAGCGCAGGCGCGCCTTCTGGCCGTCGAGGCTCTCGACGATCCGCGCGTACAGGTCGCGCGCCTCGACGCCGAGCGCCCGCTGCGCGAAGAACCACGCCGCGGCGTCGGGCAGCGGGAAGCGCGTGATGTTGAGCACGCCCAAGTCCACCGCGGTCACGCGCACGTGCGCCTCGCGGCCGGCCAGCGCCGGGGCGGACACGTCGACCGCGAGGCTGCGCTGCGGCCGCATCGTATCCGGCGCGGTGACCGCGACCGCCACGCGGCGGTCGCTGCGGTCGAGCGGCACGTGGGCGATGCCGATTGCGCGTTTCGGCGTCATGCCCTCGCGGTTCGCGCCGGGCCGCAACACGATCGCGGTCACGTAGAGGTCGTGGCGCTCCCAATCGGCTTCGAGCGGGATGCGGACCGTCGTGCCGGCGCGCGCGTCGACCTGGGTCTCCCAGAGCACGCGGTCGGACTCGAGCAGCACCAGCGCCGGCCCCTCGTGCGGCGGCGTCAAGGTCGCGACGATGCTGTCGCCGCCCCGGTACGCGGCCTTGTCGAGCGCGAGTCGGACCCGGTCTGGCCGTGGTGAGTCGCCTGGGTCGGCGTCCCAGCCCCAGCCGGCTCGGAACGGAAGGCGCAGCGTGAGACCGGTCGTGGGGTCTTTGACCTCGAGCCGGTACTCGCCCCACTCGACGTCGAACTCGAGCGGTGCGACACCGCCCGTTGGCACGTCGACGCGTCGTGTCGCCACGGTCTCGAAGCGGCGCGTGAAATCCGCGCGCCAGCCGGTCTCGCGGTCGAAGGTCCAGTGCCAGTCGCGGTGCTCGCGGACGAGGCTGGCCTCGAGACCCGCACCGCCGAGGCGATTGCCGTCGGCGTCGGCGCGCACGATCTCGAAGCGAGCGCGATCGTTGTAGGGCGCGCCTTCGACGAGGTCGAACAGCGGTCGGGCACCGACCAGGGTGTCGGCCGGCCAGATGGTGCGGACGAGATTGCGCGAGACGGCGCGCCCGCCGGTCTCGTAGACACTGCCCTGGACCGCGACCGTCACCGGCCCGGTAAGCCGCACACCCGCGAGTACCGGCACCGAAGTCTCGAGGGTGCCGTCGCGGTCGAGAACCTGGTCGACGACGTCCTCGGGCGCGCTCGGCAAGGATTGCAGCGCATCGCCGAACACGAAGCCCTTCAGCGCCGGCACCGCCTCGGTCGCGTTCGCGACCGCGAGTTTGGCCGTGAAGCGGTTACCCGCTGCGGGCGCGCCGTAGAGATAGTCGGCGCGGACCCGCAGCGGCATCGGCTCGCCGGCCGCGAGCCGCGCCGCGGGCGAGTCGAAGTCGAGCTTGAGGCGTTCGGGCAGGAACTCCTCGACCCGGAAGCGGAACACGTGCGCCGGATGGCTCTCCGCGGGGTCGGTCGACAGCGCGAGTTGCCAGCGCCCGGTTGGCGCGTCCTGCGGGATCACGCGCGCGAACGCGTAGTGCCCGAGCTCACCGGGCTCGAGCCGGCTGCGGAACAGCGTGCGCCCGTCGGGCTGGACGAGTCGCGCAAACACCGGCTGCGGCGGCATCGCGCGGCCGTCGGCGTCGCGCAGCAGAGCATCGACGCGCAGCATCTCGCCCGGCCGGTAGAGGTCGCGCCCGGACCACGGGAAGATCTCCGCGGCGCGATGCGGCCGGCCGGCGACCGCAAACTCCGATAAGTCCAGCGCCGGCTGGTTGAAGGGCAGTAGCGACAGGTCGCGGCCGTGTCGCGCGACGAGCACGTGGCGCGGATCGGGGCGTCCGGCGAATCGCGCGAGGCCACGCCCGTCGGTCTCGGCAGTCGCGATCTCCTCGCCGCGCTCATTGCGAAGGCTCAGGGTCACGCGCGCCTTCGGCTTGCCGGTCTCGAGCGAGGCGGTGTGGACCAGCACTTCCTCGCGGTACATGCGGGCGTGCAAGCCGATGTCCGAGACGAAGAACATCGCGGTGTCGTAGTAGGCATCGTACTTGCCCGGCTGGCGCAGGATCGCGAAGTAGAGGCCGGGCTCGGAGAGTTCGCGGATGTCACGGACCGGGATATACGAGACCGTGCGCTCGTTGGGGTTGCCGGCCAGCGCGAAGCGGTTCGCGTAGACCGACTCCGCCCAGCGCGCGATCGAATCGAGTCGCCAGCCGTACAGGCGCTGGTTGCGGGGATAGGCCTCGAGGAACCGCGGGATGTCGCGGTCCCGTACTCGCAGGAATTCGACGTCGACCTCGGGCTGGTTCAGCGCGATCACCGGTAGCCCGCGCGACTCGTAGGCCGGCAGCACGTTGCCCTGTCCGGCGAAGCCGACGATGGGCTCGAGCGGCCCGGTATAGACCGTCTTCTCGATCGCGACTCCGAGCGTCGCGCCGTCGGCGGCTTCGAGTTCGCCCGCCACCGTGATCCGGTAGTTGGTGTCCGCTGCGAGGTAGGGGAAACGCAAGGTGCGCCCATCGTCGCCGAGCGCCCAGCTACCGGAGACACTGGCGCCGTCGGCGCGGACGATGCGCACGCGTTGGTCGAAAAGCTGTCCGCTGGCAAGGCGCTGGGTGAACTCGAGCACCACGGCCGGGCGCCCCTCGAAGCTCTCGCCGCTGGCCGACGACAGCGCGAACGGCGCATCCGCCGTCGGCGCCGCGACCGGGACGGGCACCGCCTCGGGCGGCTGGCGGCGGCAGCCGCCGGAGCCGAGCGCGAGAATGGACAGAGCCAGCAGCCAAAGACCAGTGACGATACGAGATGCTCTCATGGATTCCCCGCGGAGGCCGCGCACGTCGGCGGGCGTCGTGACCCGAGTGTAGGTCGGGATTGTGATCGCCGATGGCGGTGCTCGGTCGACCCGCGGGCAATCCTCTGGCAAATGCGTTCTCTCCGGCAGCGCTAGCGGGTTGGCGCTTGCGACAGCCGCGCAGGGACGGTGCACGAGTCGCTCGCACGGGCGGTGGCTCTCGCGTGGTTGGGGCTGGACCCGCTCAGGGCTCGACGCGGTTCGGCGAGTCCGCGCGGAATGGGTTCGGACCTCTCCTGCGGGTCGTCCGGGGTTTGGCGTTCGATGCCGTCAAGACCGGTCGCGGCCGGACCTCGGGCGCCCACGCAGACTGGTCGCGCCAGGCCACTTCGACGATACTGCGACCGCCCTTATTCCGAGGCTGCGTCGATGACTGGTTCCATCCTGACCCTGGTCTTCCTCTTCTTCGTGATCCTGACGGTCGCGAAGGGCGTCCGCATCGTGCCGCAGGGCTACGAGTACACGGTCGAGCGCTTCGGCAAGTACACGCACACGCTGAAGCCGGGCCTCGCGCTGCTGGTGCCGTACGTCTATAGCGTCGGCCGCAAGATCAACATGATGGAGCAGGTGCTCGACGTGCCGAGTCAGGACGTCATCACCAAGGACAACGCCGTGGTGCGGGTCGACGGCGTCGTCTTTTTCCAAGTGCTCGATGCCGCCAAGGCCGCGTATGAGGTTTCGAATCTCGAGCAGGCCACGATCGCTTTGGTGATGACCAATATCCGTACCGCGATCGGCTCGATGGACCTCGACGAGTCGCTGTCGAAGCGCGACGAGATCAACTCGCGGTTGCTCAAGGTCGTCGACGAGGCGACCACGCCGTGGGGCGTCAAGGTCAACCGGATCGAGCTCAAGGACATCCAACCGCCGCAGAACCTGATCGACTCGATGGCGCGGCAGATGAAGGCCGAGCGCGAGAAGCGCGCCGCGATCCTCGAAGCCGAAGGTCTGCGCGGCGCCGAGATCCTACGCGCCGAGGGCGAGAAGCAGGCCGCCGTCCTCGAGGCCGAGGGTCGACGCGAAGCCGCCTTCAAGGATGCCGAGGCGCGCGAGCGTCTGGCCGAGGCCGAGGCTCGCGCGACCATGATGGTCAGCCAGGCGATCGCCAAGGGCGACATGCAGGCGATCAACTACTTCGTCGCCGACAAGTACGTGCAGGCGCTGAAGGCCTTTGCGACCGCGCCGAACCAGAAGCTGCTGCTGATGCCGCTCGAGACCACTGGCGTCCTGGGCTCGCTCGCCGGGATCGCCGAAATCGCAAAGAGCGCCTTCGAAAAGGACACGCCGCCCAAGGTGTCGCCGGCGCGCTCGCGCGACCCGGCCTGACGGCACCCCGCGATCCGGCGCTGTCGCGATGGCCGAGTCGATGACCCACGTCTACTTCTGGCTGGGCCTCGGGCTGATGCTGATGGCGCTCGAGACCTTCGTCCCGGGCGTGTTCCTGATCTGGTTCGGTATCGCCGCGCTGGTGATGGCCGCGATCGTCTGGATCGCCCCGGAGATGCACCTGCTGTTCCAGGTCGCGTTGTTCGGCGGGCTCGCGGTCGCGGCGGTCCTGGTCTACAAGGGCTGGTTCAAGTCGCGTGAGCCGGCACCCGACCAGCCCTTGCTGAATCAGCGTGCCGCGCAGCTCGTGGGCCGCATCGTCGTGCTCGAGCAGGCGCTCGAAAACGGCTACGGCAAGGTCCGGATCGGCGATGCGCTGTGGACCGTGACGGGCGCCGACCTACCGGCGGGAACGCGCGTCGTGATCACGGGCGTGGCCGGCATGGAGCTCACCGTTCGCAGGGCGGATTGAGCCCGCGCGAAGCCCGAACCGGGTCCCGGGCGCGACCGGCCCCGGGTTGCCTCAGTAGCCGCCGCGGTAAAAGCGCGTGAACTCGGCGTGGACATCGGGCAGGGCGGCTTCGAGCACTTTCGGCGCGGAGAAGTAGTACTCGCTGACCGTGGCGAAGAATTCGTCCGGCGCCTCGGCGGCATAAGGATCGATCGGTGTCTCCTGCTCCTCGTCGAGCAGCCGGTTGAGTTCGTCGAAAGCCGACTGCATCACCAACCGCCAGCGCCTTCGCACCGCGCGGTCGCGAATTGGCGGCATTCCGTCGCTGGCACCGCCGGCCATGTCGATCTTGTGCGCGATCTCGTGGATCACCACGTTGAAGCCCTCGAAAGGCGCCTCGAGATCGCGCTCGATGTCGGCCCACGAGAGGATGATCGGCCCCGACTCCCAAGCCTCGCCGGCAAGGTCGTCCTCCCACTCGGTGACGACCTGGGTGTCGCTGTCGTGATGCGTGCGACGGACCCGGAACTCGCCGGGGTAGACCACGACGTCGTGCCAGTGACCGAGCCACTCGAAGGGCAGGTGCAGCAGCGGCAGCGAGGCCTGCGCGGCAATGATCACCCGCATCGCGTCGTCGAGCTCCAGTCCCTGCACGCCGAGCAGGTTGCGCGAGGCGAGGAAACGGGCGACGACCGCGCGCAATCGCGCGAGCTCGTCGTCATCGAGCCGGTCGAGCAGGCGCACGCGCTCGCGTGCGAGAGCCCAGAGCGCGTCCGGGATGTCAGGGGACGACGCAGCGAGACGACGAAACCAGCCGAACATTCCGCGATGTTGACGGCTGTACGGTCTCGGCGGAAGGCCGTGCCCGGCACGGTCGCTGCGATGCAGCAACGCCGGATCAGGGTGCGGCTTACACTGGGCGACCGGGTTTGCATGCGGATGTCGGGATGCACGAGATGACCTTCGCGGATGCGGCGCTGGATGTGCCACCGATCGGCCGGGCCGACGTCGGCCGGCGGCGTTGCTCCGCGCATGGCGTGTCCGGCTATGCCCTCCGCCGCGCCCTTATCGCCGGGATTCAGCGCGTGATCGCGCGTCGCGACGAGATCAACCGGATCAACGTGTTTCCGGTGCCCGACGGCGACACCGGCACCAATCTCGCATTCACGCTCGGGTCGGTGCTCCAGGTCGTCACTGCCGGTCGCCAGGGCCACGCCGGCGACCTGCTGAAGCGTGCCGCCAGCGAGGCCATCGACGGTGCGCGCGGCAACTCTGGCGCGATCGTGGCCCAGTTCCTGCAGGGCGTCAGCGAGTACGTCGGCAATGCGCGCCGTGTCAGCGGCGAGGCGCTGGCCAATGCGGCAGCGGCCGGATCGCGGGCCGCGCGCGAGGCGATGGCAGAGCCCCGTGAGGGCACGATCCTGTCGGTGATCCAGGCGTTTGCCGGCGAATGGACCCGCCAGGCCGAGTCCGGCGTCCGCGACCTGCGCATCGCCTTCGGTGCCGCGCTCGAGCGCGCCCGCGCCGCGTTGCGCGCAACGCCGGATCAGTTGCCGGTGCTCAAGGAAGCCGGCGTGGTCGATGCCGGCGCGCTCGGCTTCGTCGACCTGCTCGAGGGTATCGATGAGTACATCCACCAGGGTCGTTCCGTGTTGGAACGGACGCTGGCCGGCGCCGCGACCCTGGATCGCGGGGTCGATGCGGCGACGGCCGGTCACGGCGCGGACGAATGTCACCGCTGGTGTACCGAGTGCATGGTCAGCGGCGATCCGGTGGACCGCCTCGCGCTCAAGGCTGCGATCCTCGCGCTGTCGAGCTCGAGCGTGGTGATTGCCGGCACGCGCGAGAAGGTCCGCGTGCACGCCCACGTCGACGACCCGGAACTGTTGTTCGAGGCCTGTCGGGGCTTCGGCCGCGTGAGCAGCGAGAAGGCCGACGACATGCACGCGCAGGTCGAGAGCGCACACCAGTCGCGCCGGCGTGTCGCCGTGGTGGTGGATTCGGGTGCCGACATTCCGGCCGATGAGCTCGAGCGGCTCAATATCCACGTGGTGCCGGTGCGCGTCAGCTTCGGTTCGCGCGACTACCTCGACAAGATCTCCCTCTCCCCGGCGGAGTTCTTCCGCGAGCTGCGCGAGTCGCCGCTGCATCCGAGGACCTCGCAGCCGCCGCCCGGGGATTTTCGCCGCCTGTTCGAGTTCTTGCTCTCGCATCACCCGCAAGTCGTCTATGTCGGGCTCGCGCGGGCCTTGTCGGGTACGCTGCAGTCGGCCGAGAGCGCGGCAGCGCGCGGTTCGGGAACCGCCGGACGCGCGCACGTCATCGATTCGATGTCCGGTGCCGCCGCCCAAGGCCTGCTTGCGATCGATGCCGGCGAGGCTGCGCTTGCCGGATGGTCGGCCGAGTCGATCGAAGCGCGCGTTCGCGAGATGGTGCCGCGCACTCGGCTCCTCGCGGTCGTGCGCGACCTGACCTATGGCGTTCGCGGTGGACGCGCGCCACGGCTGGCGTTGCCGCTGTCGCGCTGGCTGCGCGCGCTGCCGATCATCGTCAACAAGCCGAGCGGCCGACTCGGCGTCGGCGGCGTGATGTGGGGCCGCCGCGAGCTTCCCGGGCGCTTCGCGCGGAAGATCGCGAAAGGGCTCGATCCGACGCGCCGCTATCGCGCAATCGTCTGCCACTGCGACGTCGAGAGCGACGGCCAGCGCTTGCTGAGCGAACTGCGTCGGCTGGCGCCCAACCTCGAGCAGGCCTGGCTGATGCAGGCCGGCTCTGGCATCGGCGCGCACGCAGGTCCGGGTTCCCTGGTGGTCGGCGTACAGGAGATCGTGCCGCTCGGCGACGGGTCCGGCCGCGCGTGAGTCGGATCCGATGCGGCGCATGTGACGCCGCCGCCGCGATTTCGCCTCGGCTTTCGGGTAGCTTCGGTGGCCCATGACGATCCTGCTCGCCAAGCTGCTAGCCGCTTATCTAATCGGCTCCCTGTCCGGCAGCTTGATCCTCGGACGCTTGCGTGGTGTCGATATCCGGACCCAAGGCTCTGGCAACGCCGGGGGCACCAATGCCTTCCGTACCCAGGGCTGGCGATTTGCGCTCGGCGTGGTGCTGATCGATGTCGGCAAGGGGGCGCTGGCGGCCGGGCTTGGCTTCCTGCCGCCGATGCCGTCCGGATTCGATCCGTTGACCGTCGCGCTCGGCTGCGGCATCGCCTGTGCCGTCGGTCACGTCTGGCCGGTGTTCTTCGGCTTCCGCGGCGGCAAGGGCGCGGCCGTGTTCATCGGCGTGCTCGCGGTCTGCCTGCCGCTCGCGATTCCACCGCTGCTGCTCGTCTGGCTGCTGGTGCTGACCTTCACCGGCTATGTGGGCCTTGCAACCATCGTTGCCGCGCTCTGTTTGGTGCCGATGGCGCCGTGGTTGGGACGAGATGCGCCGGCGACATGGATCGGCTTTGCGGTCGCGATCGCGGCACTGATCGTATTTACGCATCGCAGCAACGTGTCGCGACTGCTCGCCGGCAGTGAGCATTGCTTCG
>CALDVP010000173.1 GCA_937924195.1 uncultured Lysobacterales bacterium | reverse complement strand
CGACTGCGTCGAGGAACTCGACACGGTCGAATTCCATCAGGAAACGGATCGCGCTTCCGTGGGCCCCACAGCCGAAGCAGTGGTAGAACTGCTTCGTCGGGCTGACCGTGAACGAGGGCGTGCGCTCGTCGTGGAAGGGACAGCAGGCGTGGTACTCGCGACCGGCGCGCTTCAGCGGCACGCGCGACTCGATCACCTCGACGATGTCGGTGCGCGACAGCAGCTCGTCGATGAAGGAATCGGGGATGCGCGCCATCCTCGAAGGATGCCACGCGGAACTGCCGCGGCCGATCAGCGCTGCGCGCGCGAGATGCTGCGGCCGATCGCCTCGGACACGACCGGCTCGACCGTGCCGACGCCGAGGGTCTCGAGCAGCGGCCGCAGGCGCCTCGCATGGCCGGCGAGCGGCGGTTCGTCGAGCGCGCCGTGGAAGGTGATCTGCGCAGCGCCGAGGCGGGTCAGCGCGGCGATCAGCGCCTCGTCTTCGGCGCGGCGCAGCGCGCGGCCGTGGACCCGCGCCTCGAAGGCCGGCAGCGCCAGGGCGCCCGCGGCGCTGGCGCGGAGCCGGTCGTCGAGGGCCACCGAGACCGATTCGGGGCCGGTCAGGCGGCCGGCCAGCTCGGCCGCCTCATGGCCATCGCCGACCCGCCACGGCCGACGGTCCGCCAGCGCCGCGAGGGTCGAATCGATGTCGACCGACGAGCGCACGACGTGGACGGTCGGCAGCGTCGCCGGCGCCGGCCGCCAGCGGGTCCAGCCGGCATCGCGCGCGGCGCGGTCGATCCAGACCGCGTCCTCGACGGCGACGCGGGGTCGGCGGCCGAAGAGGCGGGCGAACATGGGGCGCCGAGAGCCTTCAGCCGAGCGCGGCCAGCCTTGCCTTGATCAGCTGCGAGACCGTGCCCATGTCGGCGCGGCCGGCGGCCTTGGCCTTGACCTCGGCGACGACGCGGCCCATGTCCTTGGGGCCCGCCGCGCCGGACATGGCGATCGCGGCGTCGATCAGCGCGGCGAGTTCCTCATCCGACAGTCGCGCCGGCAGATAGGCCTCGATCACGCCAACCTCGAAGCGCTCGCGGTCGGCGAGGTCGGTGCGCCCGGCGGCGTCGTACTGCACGATCGAATCGCGCCGCTGCTTCAGCATCTTCTCGAGTACCGCGAGCACCTGGGCGTCGTCGAGCGCCACGCGCTCATCGACCTCGCGCTGCTTGATGGCCGCGTTGACGAGGCGGATCACCTCGAGGCGCGCTTTGTCGCCGCCCTTCAATGCAGCCTTCATGTCGTCGGTCAGGCGTTGCTTGAGGCTCATGTCGGCTCGCTCCGGTGTTTTCGGAAAAACACGAAGCCGATGCCGCGAGACGGCATCGGCTTCGGAATCCCTCGAGACCGGGCCGTGGCACCGGGCCGCGACCCGCGCCTTCAGAACAGGCGCTGGCGCTTGGTGACGTCGCGTGAGGTGCGGCGTTGCTGGCGCTTCACCGCGGCAGCCGCCTTACGCTTGCGTTCCTGCGTGGGCTTCTCGTAGAACTCGCGCTTGCGGGTCTCGGCCAGCACGCCGGCCTTCTCGCAGGTGCGCTTGAAGCGACGCAGGGCAAACTCGAACGGCTCGTTCTCGCGGACTTTCACGCTGGGCATGGGAAATCTGGACTCCGGTCGGCAGGACCACTCAAAGGAACCCCAAAGTCTAGCTGCGAAGCCCGGCGGTTGCCAAGCCGGCCCGGACGGGTAACGCCGGGGGATGTCGCCAGGCGGCATCGGGGCTGGCGAGGGCCGATAATGACCGAATGCGCGTCCTCGGCCTTGAAACCTCTTGCGATGAAACCGGCGTCGCGGTCTACGACACGGCGCCCGGCCGCGGCCTGTTGGCCCACGCACTGCACAGCCAGACCGCGCTGCACCGGGCTTATGGCGGCGTGGTCCCGGAACTGGCCAGCCGCGACCACGTCGAGCGGCTGGTCCCGCTGATCCGGCAGACGCTGGACGAGGCCGGCCTGTCGATCTCCGACCTCGACGGCGTCGCCTACACCTCCGGTCCGGGCCTGGTAGGGGCGCTGCTGGTCGGCGCCGGGCTCGGCCGGGCGCTCGCGTTTTCACTTGGCAGGCCCGCGATCGGCGTGCATCACATGGAGGGGCACCTGCTGGCGCCGCTGATGGAACCGGATCCGCCGGCGCCGCCCTTCGTGGCGCTGCTGGTCTCGGGTGGCCACACGATGCTGCTCGAGGTCGCTGCGATCGGGCGCTACCGCCTGCTTGGCGAGACCCTCGACGACGCAGCTGGCGAGGCCTTCGACAAGATCGCCAAGCTGATGGGCCTGCCGTATCCCGGCGGCCCCGCCATCGCAAGGCTCGCCGCCGAAGGCCGCCCCGACCGCTTCACCTTCCCGCGGCCGATGACCGACCGACCGGGGCTCGACTTCAGCTTCTCGGGCCTGAAGACCCAAGTGCTGCTGGCCTGGCAGCGGCACCACGACGAGCCCAACGCCGTGGCCGACATCGCCCGCGCCTTCGAGGAGGCCGCCACCGAGACACTCGCGATCAAGTGCCGGCGTGCGCTGGCCGAGACCGGGGCGCAGTCGCTCATCGTCGCCGGCGGCGTCGGTGCCAATCGCCGTCTGCGCGAACGGCTCGCCGCCGCGGCGCGCGCCGACGGCTTCCGGCTGGCGTTCCCGCGCCCTGAGTTCTGCACCGACAACGGCGCGATGATCGCCTTCGCCGGTGCTCTGCGCCTCACAGCCGGCCTCGCCGACGAGACGCCCCTTCACGTCCGCGCACGCTGGCCGCTGGAATCCTTGCGACCCATTCCGGCTGGCTGAGGCCACCGGGCCGTTACCGGAGCTCCCATGGACGTCGTCTTCATTGAAGACCTGCGCATCGAGACCACGATCGGCATCTACGACTGGGAGAAAAAGATCCGCCAGACGGTGGCCTTCGACATCGAGATGGCGCACGACAACCGCGTGCCGGCGGCAAGCGACCGGATCGCGGACACGCTCGACTACAAGGCGGTGTCCAAGCGCTTGAAGCAGTTCGTCGGCGAGTCACGCTTCGAGCTGGTCGAGACCCTCGCCGAGCGTTGCGCGGAGATCATCCAGCGCGAGTTCGGCGTCACGTGGCTGAAGCTCAAGCTCTCCAAGCTCGGAGCCGTGACCGGCTCGCGCGCGGTCGGCGTGATCATCGAGCGCGGCCGCCGCCCGGACTGAAGCTGCGATGGCCCGTGCCGTGCTCTCGCTGGGCTCGAATCTCGCGCCGGAACGCCATCTCGCGGCTGCGGTCGCCGAGCTGCGCGCGCGTTTCGGTGAGGTCGCGCTGTCGCCGGTCTACCGCACGTCCGCGGTGGGTTTCGAGGGGCCCGATTTCCTCAATCTCGCCGCCATCGTCGAGACCGACCTCCCGCCCGAGGCGCTCGACGCATGGCTGCACGCGCTCGAGGACCGCCACGGCCGTCGTCGCGACGTGCCGCGCTACTCGAGCCGGACGCTCGACGTCGACCTCGTGCTTTATGACGACCTCGTGCTGCGCGGGCCCGGGAACCTCGAGATTCCGCGCGGCGAGCTCGCGAAACACGCCTTCGTGCTCAAGCCCTGCGTGGACCTCGCACCCGAACTCGTCCACCCGAAGCTCGGCCGCACGCTGGCCGAACTCTGGAGCGAGTTCCCGGAGGCGAAGAAGGCTGGGATCGAGGCGGTGCCGCTCGACCTGTAGCGCGGCTCGCGGGGGGCCGCGCTTTTGGAGCCTGCGCCCTGGCGCACCGGTCGGACGCGCGTCCCGGCGCGGTGCGCTGAAGCGCACCCGATGGGTCTGGTTTGGGTTCGCCTTGGCGCACCGGGCCGGTTCGTCGGACCGGTTCTCGTGCCGCCCCGCCCGCCGGCCGCGAGGCGTCAGATCACGACGCTGCGGCCGCCGTCGACTGCGAGGATCTGGCCGGTCACGTAGCGCGCGTCGCGCAGCAGGAACAGCACCGCGCCGGCGACATCGCTGGCTTCGCCGGAGCGCCGGAGCGTAGTGCGGTCGAGCAGCGCCTGCTGCTCGGCAGGCGGCTTGCCAGCCTCGGGCCACATCACCGCGCCGGGCGCGACGCCGTTGACGCGCACCTCCGGGCCCAGCTCGCGCGCCAGCGCCTTGACCATCATTGCGTTTGCGGCCTTGGCCATCGAATAGACCGGATGCCCTGCGAGCGGGCGGTCGGCATAGACATCGACCAGGTTCACGATCGCGCCGCACGCCGCGCGCAGATGCGACGCCGCGGCCTGGGCCAGAAAGTAGGGCGCCTTGGCGTTGCTTGCGAAGAGGTCGTTCCAGTGCGCCTCGAGCGTCTCGCCGACGGCGGTCGGATAGAAGGTGCTGGCATTGTTGACGAGCGCGTCGAGCTGGCCGAAGTGCGCGACCGTGCGCTCGACCAGCGGCGCCAGCTCGTCGTAGGCGGAGAGGTCGGCCTCCAGCAGCAGCGTCGAGCCTGCCCGGACGGTCTCAAGCCGGTCGGCCAGCGCGAGCGCATCGGCCTTCGAGGCGCGGTAGTGGAGCGCGAGGTCGTATCCGGCCGCATGCAGGGTCTCGGCAATCACACGACCGACGCGGCGCGCGGCGCCGGTGATCAGGGCGACCGGGCGGGGTGTGGTATCTCTCGCGTCTCGATTCATCGGGTGATGGTCGCATGGGCCCAGCACACGGTCGCGTCAAAGACCATGCCCGCGTTCGTTTCAGCGCTCGCCGAAGACCCCGCGCCACGCGGTGTAGTACGTGGCCAGGATCATCGGGACCACGACGAGATAGCCAAGGAACAGCGGGAGCGCGGCGATGATCGCGATCGGGACCAGCGCAAGCGCGTAGACGAGGAAGGGCAGGATGTTGCGCAGGCAGCCGAAGAAGCTGGCCTTCATCGCCGAGATCGCGTCGAGGCCGTCGAAGACCACCAGCGCCGGGGCGAACCAGTACGCCATGATGAGCGGGACCAGCAGTGCCAGCGTCAGCAACCAGACGACCGCGAATAGCGGCCAGGACTCGGCCAGCAGCGCCGGGTCGAGTTCACCGCCGCCGGCCAGCATCCCGGTGCCGAGGATCGCGAACAGCACGGCGATCATTGCGAAAACGATGACGATCGCGCCGCCGAGGTAGAGCAGGGCGACCGCCACCAGCGTTCCCGCCCGCTCGCGGAATCCGATCAGCAGTTGATCGATCGCCGGGTCGGCGCCATTGGCCTGCCGGCGCGCCGCGTTGGCATAGCCTGCGATCACGAACGGCCCGACGAACATCGTCGCCAGCTGGCCGACGAAGGGCACCAGGGCCAGCGCGAAGAACACTACGAACACCAGCAGGAAGCTGCCGATCCAGAATCCGGGCCGCGCCCCGACCAGCGCGAAGGCCTCGCGGATCCAGCGCCAGCCATCCGAAGCCGGGCAGGCGCGTGGCTCGCGCGCCGCGGTGACGCCGAACGTACTGCTCATGGTGATTTCCCCCTCCGTCGGGCCGCGATCGGGGGGCCCCGTGCCGACGCCCATCGGGTACCCGGCTGAGCATAATACGGTGACTTCCGCCACGCTTGGCGCGCTGGCAGCCATCCGGGATGATCCGAGCGACCCCGGAGGATCCCGATGCGCATCGCGCTGCCCGAACCCACGCCCGACGAGGTCGAGCACGCCAAGCGCGTCGAGGCCGCGATCGCCGAGTGCATCCGCACCGATGGGCCGCTGCGCTTCGACCGCTACATGGACCTCGCGCTGTACGCGCCCGGCCTCGGCTATTACAGCGCCGGCGCCGCCAAGATCGGCCCGGCCGGCGACTTCACGACCGCGCCCGAACTCGGCACCGTTTTCGCGCGCTGCCTCGCCGAGGCGATCGCGCCGTCACTCGTGTCATCGGACGCCGACGTGGTCGAGCTCGGTGCCGGTACCGGGGCACTGGCCGCAGGGCTCCTTGGGACCCTCGCGGCGCTCGGACGACTGCCGGCGCGCTATCGGATCGTCGAGGTCAGCGCCGACCTGCGTGAGCGCCAGCGCGCGCGGCTCGCCGCGCTCGATGCCGCGCTGGTGGCCCGGGTCGCGTGGCTCGATGCCCCGCCCGCGGAGCCCTGGCGGGGCGCGCTGGTCGCGAACGAGGTCGTCGACGCGCTGCCGTGCCGGCTCTTCGAGCTGCGCGAGCAGGGGCTAGTCGAACTCGGCGTCGGCCTCGACGCGGCGGGCCGCCTCGCGTGGGCGGACCTCGCGCCCGATGCCAGACTGACCGCCGAGGTCGCGGACGCGCTCGCCGATGGCCGCGATCGCCCGCGGCCCTATCGTTCCGAGATCCGCCCGCAGGTGCCGGCCTGGCTGGCCGCAGTCGCGGGCTCGCTCGAGACGGGGCTCGCCGTATTCGTCGATTACGGCTTTCCGCGCGATGAGTACTACCTGCCATCGCGGTCGATGGGCACGCTGCGCTGCCACTTTCGGCACCGCGCCCACGACGATCCGCTGATCCTCCCCGGGCTACAGGACCTGACCGCCTCGGTCGACTTCAGCCAACTCGCAGGCGCCGGCCGCGGCCTCGGTTTCGACGTCGCCTGTTTTGCCAGCCAATCCGCGTTCCTGTTCGCTTGCGGCCTGCCGGGGATCTTCGCCGAGGCGGCGACGCTCGATCCGCTGGCGCAGGCGCGCCTTGGCGCCGAGGTGCGCACGCTGACGCTGCCAGGCGAGATGGGCGAGCGCTTCCGGGTGCTGGCGCTGTCGCGCGGGCTCGATCCACGCGCGCTCCCCTTCGTCGGCGCCGACCGCAGCGGGCGGTTGTGAATCGCGCGCCGCGCTGGTACCGCGACCTGCCGTGGCGTGCGGCGTGGATCGCGATCGGCTGGATCCTGGTCGGGACGGTCGTCGTGCTCTCGCAGGTCAGCTTGCCGCCGACCGGTCCCGACATCCCGCAGGGCGACAAGCTCGGCCATGCATTGGCCTACTTTGCGCTCGCCGCCTGGTTTTCGCAGATCACCGCGAGCCGAGGCGTGCTGCTCGCCCACGCCGCCGGTTTCGTCATGATCGGCATGGCCCTCGAGGTACTGCAGGCCCCGAACCCAGAGCGGCACTTCGAAGTGCTCGATATGCTCGCCAACGCCGCGGGCGTTGCGCTGGGCCTCGCCGTTGGTGCCGGGCGCCGGGGCGAGGTGCTATCACGACTCCTCGCGCGCTCCGGCCGCTCGCGCTGAGCCACGGCGATTGCAACCTGTTCTATTGCAACGTGCTTTGCGGATACTTGCGTCGGGGCGCAAACGGGTTTTTAATGCACAGCGATTGTCCGGACCAAATAGGCGAAGTGATCATCGCATTTGATCCGAACTGCGCGACAACCCCACCACATGCAGAGAGAGCCGATGAACCGACTGCCGATCCGGCCGAAGACCCTGACCATCTCGATCATCGCTGCGCTGTCACTCGCGGGCGGCACGGGAGTCGCCCTTGCGCAGCCGGATCCTGAGCCACAGTCGCAGTCGGACCAGGGCGCCCTGCCGCCCGCGGACACCTCGGAGCAAGCCGTTGCGCTGGAAACGGTCGTCGTCACCGCGCGCAAGCGCGAGGAGCAGTTGCAGCAGACGCCGCAAGCGATCAGTGCGTTCACCGCCGCCGACATCGATAAAAACCGGATCGAGCGGATCGGGGACGTCGCCAACCTGACCACGGGCCTCAACTACTCACCGATCTTCGGCAGCGTGGTGGCGACGCCGATCATCCGCGGCTCGGCCCAGACCTTCGGGGCGCCGAACGTCGGCGTCTTCCTCGACGGGGTCTACCTGACCGGCAAGGCGGCGATGGATATCAACCTCGCCGACCTCGAACGTATCGAGGTGATCAAGGGTCCACAAAGCGCGCTGTACGGACGCAACACCTTCGCCGGCGCGATCAATTACGTCACCCGTCGGCCGTCCTTCGATCCGCGCGGGAGCGTCAGCGTGACTGGCGGCTCGGACGGCTTGCGCGAGGGCGTGGCGAGCTACTCCGGCCCGATCAGTGATCAACTCGCATTCCGGATCGCCGGTCGCTGGTTTCAGCACGACGGGTTCTTCGAGAGCAGCCTCGATGGGGGCATGATCGATTTCGAGGAGACTCGCGGTGTCTCCGCTGACCTGTTGTACCAGCCCGATTCGCCGCTGACGGTCCTCTTCAAACTGTCCTACACGGACGAGGATTCGGGGCAACCGGCCAGCCAGGTGGTCCGTGCCAACGGTCTGCCGCGGGTGACGCCGATCATTCCGCCGTCGACCGGGCTCGGTCTCAATCAGACCTACGTCGGTGCGCTGCCTGGGCGTCCACGGGCGCTCACGGTCAATACGACACGACTCAATGAGCTTCACGAGTATGGTTACCGCGAAGAGACCACCCGCTTGTCGGCGAACATCGATTATTCATTCGAGTCCGTGCTGCTGACCTCGATCACCGCGTGGAACCGACGTGACACCGAGTATCAGTTTGACGGTGACAATACCGTCTGTGACCGCCCCTCGTGCCCCAATTTCGGGCCACCGATCGCAGGGGGGGCCTCGCGGTTCGCAACCAGTTCCGAGGACGGCCGCGTCGATGACTTCAGCCAGGAATTCCGATTGACGTCGACCGACGATGGTCCCTTGCAGTGGCTCGCTGGCTTCTACTACTACCGCTCCGACAGTGACGCGATCCAGCGCAGCCTCGCGCCGATCGGCTCGCAGGCGACGTTTGGCTTCCCGCGCATCCAGCTCGCCACCCGCAGCACCGCCCTCTTCGGCTCGATGAGCTATGCCTTCAGCGATGCCTGGCGATTGAGCGTCGAGGGACGCTACGAGTCCGAATCCCAGGAGTTCACCCAGCGTCCGACGGTGACCGCTGGGGTGCCGCCGACCAGCGCCTCGCTCGCAGTGTTCGATCTGAAGCAGGATTTCAATTTCTTCACGCCGCGGGTCGTGCTCGACTATCGACCCAGCGAGAGTGCGATGTATTACGTCAACGCTGCCAAGGGGGTCAAGGCAGGCGGTTTCAATACCAACCTGCGTATCTTCGACAGCCAACGCACCTATGGCGAGGAGAGCCAGATCACGTTCGAGGTGGGCGCCAAGCACAGCTTCCTCGACAACCGGATGCAGACCAATGTCGCGCTCTACACGACCCGGTGGGACGACCAGCAGGTGGCATGCCAGAATCCGGCCAGCCTATTCCCGGGGGCAACGACGACCCAGCGGACCTACGTATGCAACGTCGGCGAGGCGCGAATCAAGGGGCTGGAACTCGATCTGGCCTATCGTGCCAGCGAATTCGTGACCCTGCGCGGCGGCTGGTCGTGGACGGATGCCCGCTACAAGACGTTCGTCGACGACAGTCTCGCGGCCACCATTGCTTCGGCGGGATTACCTCCCTATCAGTTCCGGAACCGGTACCTGCCGTATGTTCCGAATAACGTGCTCTTCGGCGTGGTCGATGTCGACGTACCGATCTCGGGCGACATGACGTTCTTCTCGAACTTCTCGCTGAACCGGGCTTCGAAGCAGTACCTGCGTGCCGACAATCTCGCGTTCATCGACTCGCGGTTGCTCGCGAATCTGCGGTTCGGCGTGCGCACGGGTTCATGGACGGTCAGCGCATTCGCGAACAACCTGTTCGACGACAACTCGGCAGTCACCGGTGTTCGCTTCTTCGACAGCGTGAACTTCTCGGTGCCGGCACCACTGGTCACATGGGCCCCTCCACGTCAGATCGGCGTCACCGTTCGCTACGATTTTTGAGAGCGAAGCGAGTCGGGCGGCGTGCAGCCGGTTCAACCCGGCGCGCGACTGCCCGGCAAGGCTGCGTGAAGTCCTGCAGAGCCCCGGCGGCGTCGGGTGAACGAGCCTCGCCGTCCGCGAGCTGCGCGGTCTTCAGCCTTTCGTGTGCACCTCGCACAGGTGGGCGATCGCTTCGAGTCTCGCCGCGCGCATCGCAGCCCCGATCGCCTCGCCGGTCAAGCCGCGCTCGAGCCACGGCTCGGCGCGGATGGCCCGCACCTCCTCGAGGCATTCGCGCAGGTACGCGCCCTGCGGGTAATCGTCGTCCGCGCGCCCGAGTCGCCCGCGCTTGTCGGCTTCGCAGGCCAGCGTGAATACGCGAATCCGCTCCGGACGCCGGATCGCGTCCAGCGACTCGATCAGTCCCAGGACCGTCGCCGCACGCAACTCGAAGGCGCGGTGCGCCTCGAGGTGATGCCGGCACACCAGCCGCGCCATCGCCGCGAATTCGGACGGCGCCTTGAAGCGCGCCGAGACCGCATCGACCAGCGGCAGTCCGGTGAACTCGTGGCGCAGGTGCTTGGGCAGCTCGTGGCGCGGCGTGATCCCCTTGCCGAGGTCGTGCAGCAGCGCCGCCCAGCCGACCAGTGCATCGCCCGGCGCCAGGCGCGCGGCCATGTCCGAGACCATCTCCTGGTGCAGCCCGGCGTCGACCTCCGGGTGGAACTCCGGTCGTTGCGGCGTGCCGTACAGGCGGTCGATTTCCGGCAGCAGAACGGCCAGCGCGCCGGTGTCGCGCAGCACCCGCAGGAAAACGCCCGGCCGCGGGCCTTCGAGTGTCTTGCGCAACTCCACGAACACTCGCTCCGGCACCAGATGTTCGAGTTCGCCTGATTCCGCGATCTCGCGCATCAAGGCCATCGTCTCGGGCGCGACCGTGAAGCCGAGCGGCGAGAAACGCGCCGCGAATCGCGCCACGCGCAGCACCCGCAAGGGATCCTCGACGAAGGCCGGCGACACGTGCCGCAGCACACGCGCCTCCAGATCGCGCGCGCCGCCGAAGGGGTCGACCAGGCGGCCGTCCGCGTCCTCGGCAATCGCGTTGATCGTGAGGTCGCGGCGCGCAAGGTCCGCGTCCAGCGTCACGTCGGGCGCGGCGTGGAAGACGAAGCCCTTGTAGCCGCGGCCGGACTTCCGCTCGGTGCGCGCCAGAGCGTATTCCTCGCCCGTCTCGGGGTGCAGGAACACCGGGAAGTCCGCGCCGACCGGCCGGAAGCCGGCCGCGATCATGGCCTCCGGGGTCGCGCCGACGACGACGAAGTCGCGGTCGCCGACCGGAAGGCCCAGCAGCCGGTCGCGGACCGCGCCGCCGACGAGGTAGACCGAGACCGAGTCAGGCAGAGGCATCAGCCTAGGCTAGTGCCTCCGCGAAGCGACGCGCGGGTGCGGGGTGGACGGCATGGCGCCACGCGCCGGTCAATCCCGTTCCGGCCGGCTGCGGCGGTAGGCATCGAGTTCGTCCTGCTTGCCGTCCTCGCCGCGCAGCATCCGCGGAACGACGGTCGCCATTGGTGTCGGCCGGATACCGAGCTGGGCGAGACCATCGCGGCTCGGCACCGAGTCGAGCACCAGCGAGCGGAAATTGTCGAGCGACAGCGGCTTGCCGGGCACGAGGCCGAACACTGCGGCCTGGAGCTTGCCAAGCGGATCGGGCAGGCCGACGATCAGCCGACGCATCCCGAGCGCGTCGCGGGTCATCGCGACGATCTCGCGCAGCGTGACGACGTCGGGGCCGCCGAGCTCGTAGACCTTGCCGATCGTCGAGCGGTCGGCCAGCGCGCGTTCGAAGGCGGCGCAGACGTCGCCAACGAAGACCGGTGCGAAGCGCGCATCGGCACGCGCGAGTGGCATCACCGGCGCGATCTTGAGCAGCGTGGCGAAGCGGAAGAAGAGCCCGTCGCCGCGGCCGAAGATCACCGACGGGCGGAAGATCGTCCAGTCGAGTCCGCTCGCTCGGACCAGCGCTTCGGCCTCGCCGCGGGTCTTCAAGTACCAGCTCTCGCCCTCGCCGGCGCGCAGCGAGCTCATCTGCAGCAGGCGTGACACGCCGGCGGCCTTCATCGCCTCGATCACGAGGCGGGTCAGCTCGACATGGGCGCGCCGGAAGCCCGAGCCGTCGAAGCCGGGCTCATTCAGGATGCCGACGAGGTTGATCACGGCGTCGGCGCCGGCGAAGTGCGTTGCCAGCACTTTCGGGTCGTAGACGTCGGCGCTGACGACACGCACGGTCGGCAGCACCGCGAGTTCGCGGTGGCGCTCGCGATTGCGCGAGAGCACGGTGACGTGGAGGCCCTGCGCGGCGAGCCGCGGGATGAGGTGCGAGCCGACGAAGCCGGTGCCACCAAGGACGACGATGCGGGCGGGTTTCATACGGATCTCCGGGGAATGCTTGGGTTCGTCGCCTGGGCGACGGGTGCGGGACAGACGGTCGCGACACCGGCGTCGCGTTCGGCGGGCCACAGGCCCATCCGGGTCGAGACACGGGTGATGCCGCGCCCGAGAAGCCAGTCGTAGATCACGCTGAAGGCCATCACGCGGGCGATGTACTCGCGCGTCTCGCGGAAGGTCACGGTCTCCGACCAGAGGTCGGGCGGCAGGTGCGGCCGCGCGGCGAGCCAGCGCTCGACCGGCGCGGAACCTGCATTGTAGGCCGCGGCCGCGAGCCACAGCCGACCGTCGTAGCGGTCGCGGCGCTCGGCGAGATAGCGCGTGCCGAGGCGGATGTTGAGCGCCGGCTGCTCGAGGTCGGCGGTGCCGCGCCAAGGCAGGCCCTCGCGCTTCGCGACCGCAGCGGCGGTCGAGGGCAGCAGCTGCATCAGCCCGCGCGCGTCGGCACTGGAGCGGGCGTGCACGTTCCAGGCGCTCTCGGATCGAATCAGGGCCAGCACGAAAGCGGGATCGAGCTTGCCGCGCTCGGCGGCCGCCAGTACCTCGCGGCGAAAACCGATCGGAAAACGCAGCTCGTAGAAACGGGTCTCGTCGGCACGGAGCAGCGTCAGCGGACCTCGGTCGAGCCAGCCGGCTTCCAGCGCGCGCGCGACCGCGGCGGCGCGGTGCTCGCGGTCTAGCCGCGGCAGCTCGTGGTCCCACTCGCGCCGCGCGTCGGCGTCACGGCCGATCGCGCGCAGCTCGAAGGCGCGGACGAGGCCCGGCAGGCGGTCGACCTCGCTGCGCACGGCCGTGCCCGGCATCGGCTCGGGACACAGCACGTAGGGGCGGTCGAGCCGGTCGGCGGCAAGGAACCCGAACAGATTCGATTCGCCGGCCAAGCCCTCGATCAGAGCGTCGGCGAAGGCCTGGTCGCCGGCCAGCTCGGCTGCCCGCGCCGCCGCCCAGCGCAGCCGGGGGTCGCGCTGCTGCGCCTCGTCGAGATTTTCGAAGGCGATGCGCGCCTCGCCAAATCGGCTGCGCGCGATCGCGGACCGGAGCCGCCACTCGCGCGCATTGGCCGGCCCGGTGCCGGCCGGCAGTTCCGCGAACCAGACGTCGGCGGCGTCCTCGTAGCGGACCGCGTGCTGGAACGCGATCGCGCCGATCGCCTCGCCGCGCTCGGCGTCGGTGAACTGGAAGCGCGGCGCGACGCGCGCCCAGCGTTGCGCCGCGAGCGCAACATCACGCCGCGCGAGCCGCGCGATGGCGGCCACGATCGCCGCGCGCAGGCGCGGCCGATCCGGCCACGACTGCGCCCGTTCGAGCCCGGCGGCCGGATCGCCGACGACGAAGGCGATTCGCTCGGCGTCGATCCGCTCCTCGCCGGGGAGACGCGCGGCGAGACTGCGCACCAACGCTGCCTCGCCGGCCGAGGCGGCGAGCTCGATCCGCGCCCAGATCTGCGCGGCGTCGAGCGCGCGGCGACGCGCGAGCCACTCGTCGAGTCCGCTGCAATCCTTCGGCAAGGGCTTGGCGTGGTTCCAGAGGGCCAGCGCGGTCCCCTCGAGACCCTCGTCATGGCCGGTGGCGACCGAGGCCGCGAAGTGCGCGCAACGCAACGCGACGTCGTCAACCGCGCGCCACGCCGCGAGGAAGGCCGGCCAGTCGCGGCGCTCGGCCATCAGGGTGAGCCAGCGCGCGCGCAGCCGGGTCGCGAGCAGGCTGTCGGGATCGCGCGCGAGAAAGGCCTCGACCTCGCCGCGCGGGGCGCTGCGGAGATCGCGGGTCAGCGCGGCGAATTCGAGGTAGGGGTACAGCGCGTAGCCTTCGAGGCCCTCGGCCAGCACGCGCCAACGCGGTCCGGCCTCGCTGCGCGCGGCGGCCTCGGCAGCCAGGAAGCGCTGGCGTTCGGTCGCCTTGGCCGCCGGGCCGGAATCGGCCATCGTCGGCGGCATCGCGACCGCGAGCGCGGCGGCGAGTAGCATCGCGCGATGACGCATCGGGCTCTCCGACGAAATCGAAACGCGAGTCTACCGGCCGACCCGTCGAGGCCCGGCAATCGATGCTGAGTCTCGTCGCGATGCTCGCGGTCGGCGCGATCGCGGGTTTCCTCGCAGGACTGCTGGGCATTGGCGGCGGCATCGTGATCGTCGCGGCGCTCGTTTTCCTGCTGCCGGGCGTCGGAGTGCCGCGCGAGGCAGTGATGCACGTGGCGCTGGCGACCTCGCTGGCCTCGATCATCGCCACTTCGATCTCGTCGAGCCTCGCGCACTGGCGGCGCGGCTCGGTGATCCGCCCGAGCCTCGTGCGGCTGGCGCCCGGCATGCTGGTCGGCGGCTGGCTCGGCGCGCTGGTCGCCGACCGGCTGGACGGCGACTGGCTGCGGCTCGGGGTCGCCGGCTTCTGTCTGGTCATGGCGCTGCAACTGGCGCGCAAGCCCGCGCCGCCGGACACGGGGCCCGGGGTCGAACCTGCGGGGGCCGATCTTTTGCCCTGGGGTCTTGCCGTCGGCGCGGTGTCGGCCCTGGTCGGTATCGGCGGCGGCTCGCTGACGGTGCCCCTGCTGGTCGCCAAGGGCGCGCGCACGGTGCGCGCGGTCGGCACCTCGGCCGCCTGCGGGCTCGCGATCGCGCTCGCGAGCGCCGCGGGCTTCGCGTGGTACGGCCGCGATGCCGCGGGCCTGCCGGCCTGGAGCCTCGGCTACGTATACCTGCCGGCCGCCGTCGCGATCGCGGCGGCGAGCGTGCTCGCGGCGCCGCTCGGCGTCGCCGCCGCGCACCGGATCGGCGGCACGCCGCTCAAACGGATCTTCGCGCTGTTCCTGGTCGCGATGGGCGCGGCGCTGCTCACGGCCTATCCGTGACCGGAGCCATCGTGCGCGACATGGATTGATGCCGCACGCGGCCGTTTCGCGAGGCTGCACCGACCAAGATCGTGCGCGGCCTTGCGCGAGTCCGGGGCGGACCGCGCCGAGGCTGCGAATCAGTACCGGATGAGCTCAAAAGCGGCGCTGGAGTATGGCTCTGAAGCCACGGATCCTCGGAATTTAATCGCCTCTGTCGCCGTCCGCCGTTGACACGGTGATCGCACCGGTGCAATCTTGGAATTGCCAACTGAACATGGTCAGTCGAGGCACTCCAATCCGGCAGGGCGTCGAGATTTCGTCATGCGACTTCTCTCTCTCTCTCTCTCATTCTTCTCTTTGTATTTCCCCCTGATCGAGCGGCAAGCGCTGCCGCGCCAGCTCCCATGCCCGGAGGGCTGGATGAGAGTCCGGTCCTGATCGCATTTCTCGGCGAAGCGGAACCCGGCGAGCTGATCCGCCGCGGTGCCCCGCCGATGGCGGTTCGCCATACAAAGCGCGTCGGCGAAATCCGGATCGACGGGCGGGCGCTGGATTCGGGTCGCCGGGACGGCAATCAGCCCGGCCTTGCTGCCGGGCAGCGCGTGATCATCGAACCGATGGCCGGCGTCCGCCTTGAGGCGATCGGCATCGCAGTGCGCGAGGGCGCGGCCGGCGCGCGCACGTGGCTCGGCCGCATCGAGCGGCCTGGATGGGGTCAGGTCATCGTGACCCGGCACGGCGACGCGGTCTTCGGGAGTGTCGACTACGGGGTCGACCGCTATGTGTTCCAGAGTGGCCGGGACGGAAGAGTGTTCGTGCGAGAAGCCGATCAGAGGGGTCTGCCAGGCTGCGCAACTGCCGAGCGCGCAAAGTCGTTGCCGCGCTTCGATCGGAGACGCGACGTGCCTCTTGGTGTGGAGGGGCAGCGTCCTCGCGAGGCGACGTTGGCGTCGCCGGGATTCGTGGGTCGCGCGACGCCAAAGTCGGGTGGACCCGCGGTCGTCGACCTGCTCGTCCTCTACACGCCCGAAGCCGCCGCCGCGGCCGGCGGCAACCCCCAGGCAATGATCCAGTACTTCGTCGACCACGCCAATGCGGCCTTTTACGACGGTCAGATTCCGGGATCGCTGAACCTCGTGGGCTCCGCCCCAATCCACGGCATCAATCAGGCGCTCGGCCCGCTGTCGAGCTGGTCGAACCGGATTTTGGAACTACAGGCGGGGCAGGGGCCTTTCCATGGCGTCGCGGCCATGCGGGATGCCCTGTCGGCAGATCTCGTGGCGTTGTTGGTCGAAGCCGGTCCGGAGTGGGTCGGCGGGGTGCTTGTGCCCCCGCAGCACTGCGGCATCGGCAGTCAGGGCGCGCGGGCGCTTGGCCTCATGGATCCATCGGTGGGTGGATCCCAGGCGTTCTCGATCACCGACGTGTCCTGCAGCGCGACCGATCTGACGTTCACGCACGAGATCGGGCATAACCTCGGCGGAATCCACGGAGTGGGTCTGGATCCGTTGGACCTCTCGGTGGCAGGCACTCCATTCGACCATCAAATTTCTGCGGCCACCCGCCATAGTCTTGGCTTCACACACACGGCGGACTGGTTCCAGTTCCGGACGATCATGGGGTCCGGAACGCTGGTTGGTAGCGGCGACGTGTGCGGGCGGGATGGCGATCCGAACGGCTGTCCGCGGGTCAATCGCTGGTCGAGCCCGAACCAGCTGCTGAATCTCTACGGACTCGTCATCCGGCCGCTCGGTGCAGCCACCGGATTGTGCGTCCCGCCCGCTGCGGCCAACACGACGCCGTGCAGTCCGGCCCATGCGATGCAGTACACCGATATGGTCGCAAGTCACGCCTTTGCAATGCCTCACGTCGCAGCCTACCGCGGCGGCGCAGGCCTAGCGCCTCTGGCGCCTCAGGTGTGGGGCTGGTGGCGCAATTGCGTCGTGCGATCCGCGATCAACCTGGGTTGGGGACCCTCCGTTCAGGGTGGGGCGCCCCCGGATTACTACCAAGTCGAGCAGTCGACGGTCCCGAGCTTCGCGTGGTGGTTGACGACCCCCGTCTACCACGGGCCCGGGACGAGCCACACGCAGGCGGTGTCCGCGAACAGCTGGTTCCGCGTTCGCGCGTGCAATGCCGTCGGCTGCAGCGACTGGTCGAACTTCGACCCCGTGTACGTGCCCCTGCCGCCCTGCTGAGGATGTCGTCATGGCAAGCTGCTTGGTCTTTCGTTGCATTCGACGGGCTGTCGCGCTCGTGGTCCTCGGCACTCCGCTCCTCGCGAGCGCGACGACGCCGATTCGCTGGGTGCCTGAGAACGGCTGGTACGGCGAGGTGTTCCCCGTCTCGACTGGGCCGGGCGTTGCCAATGCGGACGGCGATCGCGGCCGGGGGGTCTATTTCGAGACCCAGGGCGACATTGCCGTGCTGACGGTGATGACCTATGAAGCCGATGGTCGCCCGGTGATGCTCTACGCGGCCGGGCCGATGCGCTATGCCGGCCAGTGCGGTGGCACCGACGTGACCCTGACGACGCAGTATCGCGCCTGCCTCGATGCCGATCTGTTTCGCGTTTCGGGCGGGGTCCCGTTGTGGCAGCGAGGCACCGCCAATGCCCCGCCCCGCCTCGCCGAGCGCGTCGGCGTGCTCAGGCTCGACGCGTCACTGAGCGGCATGCTGTTGCAGATTCGACGGATAACGCCTCCGTCAAGCGGCACCTCATCAACGGTGCCGACTGAGGACCACATGTTGCTCGAACGCCTGCAATGGGGCTACGGCGGCGTCCCGACCCAGGGCGTCCAGTCACGCCCGCGTGCCTGTATCCGCGACTTTCGCGGGGATTGGGTGCTGGTCGAGCCGGCGCAGCCGAGCGCCGAGCCGCGGCGCATCGTGTTCACCGAGATGCTGCTGCTGCGTCCGGACCTCGCCTGCCGGCCGCCTTTCGCAAACCCGGTCGACGCGTCGACGACGGCAGTAGTTTTCCGGGACCACGAGCGGGATATCGAGATGCGCTGCGAGGCCCTGGGGACCGTTTGCCGACTGTGGGATCGCGGTGCGCTCGTAGGACGGGTTTCGGAGGGAACGCGCCTCAAGACCTTCGTCGTGGAATTCGGCGTGGATCAGCCGACCGGGAGTTTCGATCCGGTTCGACGCCTGGTTGCGATGCGGGTGGAGTAGCCAAGATGCCCCGGCCGACGAAGATGGCCGGGGGCGCACCAGCCGACGGCAAGCGGACGTCCCGGCTAGGGAAGGTCTGGACAAGTCCATCCTGGACTTGCCAGCCCACGCCGCGTCCGGCGCAGGTCCGATTGCTGCTACGACGAATCAAGCACTGCCGTGCTTGATTCGCGGGCCGGCCATCCGTGGCCGGCGGAAGCTCCGAAATGATCAGAGCTTCCCTCGGCGCGCAGGCCGATGGGTCGGCGCGCGTCAAATGCGCCGGATCGGTCCCGGATACTGGGCGACGAGCGTATCCGCGGTCAGCAACGCGAGGCCCTCGACTAGCGCCTGCGCGATCAGCAGACGGTCGAACGGGTCGCGGTGAATCGGTGGCAGCAGGTCGATCGCGACCGCATGCGCGCTGGTGACCGGCAGCTCGACGTAGCCATGGTCGAGCAGCCCCCGCCGAAGCACCCTGGCGTCGACGTCGAAATCGGGGCGCCCAAGACTGCGCTTGATCGCGATCTCCCAGAGACTCGCGGCGCTGAACCAGAGTTCGGTGGCGGGGTCGGCAATCTGCGCGCGCGCCGCTTCCGGGAGGCGTTCTGGAAAGCCCGCGGCCCACAACAGCACGTGGCTGTCGAGCAGGAGCTTCACGGGTCACCCGCGAACAGCGCCTCGATCGCGGGGGCCTCCATCCGATCGAAGTCGGCCGGCACGGCGATCTGACCCGCCAGGAAACCCAGACGGGAGGTCGCTCCAGCGGCGGGGGCGTCGAGACCGGTGACCTTGACCCGCGGCTTGCCAGACTTCGCAATGATGAACGGCTCGCCTTTCGCCGCCTGATCGACGAGGCGCGACAGATGGGTCTTTGCTTCGTGAATGTTCACGATCCGCATCAGACAGCTCCAAGGTTCGGAGGTCGCTCAAGTGGCACTGGACTAGGTCCACTTGACTAAGTCTATCAGATCGGCGGGTCCGTTCCTGCGACAACGGACACCAGCCCGCAAGTCGAGAGAGTCCAGCGGGCGGATTCAGCGTTCGTCCTGCGCCAATTGGAGCCCCTCGGGCAGTGCGACCGTCACCGCGACCGGGAGGTGATCCGAGGCGCGCAGCAGCGGGACCTCGACCGCGACGGGCTCGAGCGGCTCGCTGACGAGCACGTGGTCGATCGGGCGGCGTGGCTTCCAGCTCGGCCAGGTCGGTGGTGACAGCGGCGGGGGACGCAGGTTCGTGCGCGCGAACAGGCGGTCGAACTCGCCGCTGTCGAGTGTCGTGTTGAAGTCGCCCATCACGACCACGTGGCGCAGGTCGCCGATCAGCTCGGCGAGGTAGTCGAACTGGCGGCGGCGGGCGCGCGCGGTGAGCGCGAGGTGGGCGTTGATGACGTGGAGCCCTTCGCGGCTCGGCCCGTAGCGCATCTCCATCGCGCCGCGCCCCGGGATCGCGCCCGGGAGCCGATGATCGATCACCTCGACCGGCTCGAAGCGCGACAGGAGTCCGTTGCTCGGCTGCGCGATCCGCGCGACGCGGCGGTTGGTCTGCTCGGCCCAGTACGGGAAGCCCGCGAGTTCGGCCAGCTGGTGCGTCTGGTTGCCGAAGCCGGAGCGCAGACTGCCGCCGTCGGCTTCCTGCAGCGCGACGATGTCGTACTGGCCGACGAGGCCGGCGATCGAGCGCAGGTTCTCGGCTTTCGACGCGTGCGGCAGCACGGCCTGCCAGCCGCGCGTGACGAAGTGGGCCGGATGATCGGTCCGGGTGCCGGCCTGGATGTTGAAGCTCAAGAGCCGCAGCGTGCGCCGGCCGCGCGTCGCGGCCTCGCCGGGCTGCCGGCGCGTCGTGGACCGGCTCGCCCCGCGGTGCGTCATCGGACGCCGGGCGTCAGCGCGCCGCGGTGGCCCGGGCGGCCTCGCGCGCGACGAGGAAATCGACCACCTGGAAGATCTCCTCGGTCGACCCGACCGCCTGGTTGTTGATCCGGTAGCGGCCGCCGACGACGATCGTCGGCGTCGCGGAGATGCCGAGCCGAGGCACCATCTGCTTCGAGCGCGCGATCTTCGCGGTGACGCCGGTCGAACGCATCGTCGCGAGGAAATCGGCCTCGGAGACCTTGGCGGTCTTCGCGTACCATTTCGCGACGTCCTCGAGCGAGGCCATCGGAATCCGCTCGACGTGCAGCGCCTTGAAGAAGGCGTCGTGCGTCTGCTCCTTGATCCCCATCGCCTCGGCCGCGTAGTAGGCACGCGCGACCATTTCCCACGGCGGGCTCCAGGCGACCGGCAGGGCGACGTAGTGCGCCTTGGCCGGCTTCTTCGCGAGCCATGCATTGACCGCGGGCTGGAACATCGCGCACGCGGGGCACGCGTAGCTGAAGGCTTCGAGCACCTCGACCTTGCCGTCCGGAGCGCTGGTCGGCTGGGCCGGTTCGATGACCGTGTAGTGCACGCCCTCGCGATAGCGTTCGACGAGGTTCGGCTGCGCCGAGGCGGCGGCCGCGGTGGCGAGGAGGGCGAGGACGGCGGCGAGGCGAATCAGCATCGCGGAATCTCCAGGACGAGGAATCGGGCCACGGGCGGCCCGGCGCCGGGATGACCGGCCGAACCGGGATCAGTTCCGCGCCAGCGCGCGCGTCGTTGGCTGCCGTTCGGCCCGATGCAGCCCCTCGATGTACGTCGCGAGCGCTTCGATGTCTTCGTCGCTCAGGTACTTGGCGACGCCGGCCATCACGGCATTCGCGTTCTCGGTGATCGGGTGGCCGCGCGTGCCTTCGCCCCACACCATGCCGTCGCGGAACTCGGTGAGCTTCGCCCGCGTGTAGTCGGCGTGCTGGCCGGCGAGCGCCGGGTAGGCCGAGCCCGGATTCCCGCGGCCGGTCGGGCCGTGGCAGGCCATGCACGCCGGGATCTGGCGCTCGGCGTCGCCGGCTTGGTAGAGGCGTCGGCCGAGTTCGGCCCAGGTGAGATCCTCACCCTCACGTACCTTGCCGTCATTGGCGACGCCCGGCAGAACCCGTTGCGACGCGTACCAGGCGCCGATGTCACGCATGTCCTGATGGGTCAGCAGGCTGGCGAAACCGAGCATGATCGCGTTTTCGCGTCCGCCGGACTTGAACTGTTTGAGCTGGCGATAAATGTAGAGCTCGTGCTGGCCGGCGAGTTTGGGGTTGATCGCGTCGGCCGAGTTGCCATCGAGGCCGTGGCAGGCGGCGCAGACTGCCGACTTTTCCTGGCCGCGCTGCGGGTCGCCGGCGACCGCGGGCGGATCGTCGGCCGGAGGGGCGGGAGCGGCGGCGGCCTCGGTCGTGGCGGCCTCCTCGACGGTCCCGGCGTCTTGCGCACACGGCGCGGTCGAGAGCCCGAGGACCAACAGCGCAAGCACCCATCGCATCGACATGCAACGCCACTCCGTCACGGCAACCTGGACGAGCGCCCGTCCGGCGGCAGCCGTTAGGCTAGCGGCTCGGAAGGGCGCGACGAAACGCGCTTTTATACCAGTCATCCCGAAACATGGTCAAACCTTCGAAGCCTACTGGGCGCGCCGCCAAGACGTCCTGGACCCCCAGCCCAGCCCGCCCGCCGAAGGCGGCCGCTCGTCCCGATGGACGCGGCGCCGACTGCGCGCCGTGGCCCGCGGCGGCCTTCGTCACCGCAGCGCACCGGCTGGTCCAGCTGCCGCCCGACGAGGGCACCGAGGTCGCGGTCGCGGGCCGATCCAATGCCGGCAAGTCGAGCGCGCTCAACGCCATCACCGGCAAGGCCGCGCTGGCGCGGGTCAGCAAGACGCCAGGCCGGACGCAGCAGCTGGTCGTCTTCGAGCTGGAGCCCGGGCGCCGTCTCGTGGACCTGCCGGGCTACGGCTACGCCGCGGTGCCGACCACGCTGCGTGAGCACTGGGGCACCGAGCTTCGCCGCTATTTCGAGACGCGGGCCGCGCTGCGCGGTCTCGTGATCGCGATGGACATCCGTCACCCGCTGCGCGACGGGGACCGCGCGATGATCGCGCTGGCGGCGGCGCGGGGGCTGCCGATCCACGTGTTGCTGACCAAGGCTGACAAGCTGGGTCGCGGAGCTGCGGGAACCCAGCTGGCCGCGGTGCGGAAGGGACTGACGGACTTGGTCGGCGGGCTGGCGACGGTGCAACTGTTCTCGTCGCCGAAGCGCACCGGCTTAGACGAAGCTCGGCGGCGGATCGTCGATTGGTTGGCAGACGATTCGGGTGCCGACGTCGGCGGTGGCTTGCGCGACTGACGCACGGCGATCGGCAGTTCGGGCTGCCAATCGCGTGCTGCGCCGAGCAAGCTCGGCGCGACGAGTCTTCGAGACTCTCGGCGCGACGAGACCTCGAGACCCTGTAGGTCGCGGCTTGCCGCGCACGCGCCATCGGAGTCGTCCGGCCCGCGTTCGACCGGCCCGGCACCCTGGCGCCAGGGGCTCAGTTCGGTATCGCAGAACGCTCGGCGATCTTGAAGGCCTTGACCTTGCCGGCCAGCGCAGCGTCGCCCTTCAGCAGTTCGATCGCATCGGCGAGGATGTTCGCGCCCTCGATGGCCAGCACATCCGGCGGATCGGGGGCATCTTCTTCGCTGCCGTCGATCGGCCGTTCGTCCGCGGTCAGGCCATCGTCGAGGCGCGCCTCGCGTTCGGCGCGTGCCGCGGCTGCGGCGCGCGCCGCGGCAGTCTGGCCGCTGGCGGCCTTTCGCGCCTCACGCCGGGCTGCCGCGCGCTCGGCATCCGCGTCGCGTTCGGCCTTGCGCCGAGACTCGAGCAGCGACAGCGTGCGGGTGGCGCGGCGTTCCTCGACGATGCGTACATCCTCCAGCAGGTACTGGAATTCGGGGTCATCGGCGACGCGCCGCGCATGTCGCTGCTGCAGCAGCGGCACCAACGGGCCGAACTCGCCACGGCGCTCGATTGCGACAGGTGCGATCTCGGTCCATGGCAGCGCATTGTCGATCGCGCTCTCGCCCCATTGCTTGGGGTCGATCAGGCTCGGGAACACGATGTCCGGCTCGACGCCGCGGTGCTGGGTCGAGCCGCCGTTGACACGGAAGAACTGCGCGACCGTGAGCTTGACCTGGCCGAACTTCGGCTTGTCGTTCTCGCCGATCTGATCGAGATCGATCAGATTCTGGACGGTGCCCTTGCCGTAGGTGTTCTGGCCGATGACCAGCGCGCGGCCGTAATCCTGCATCGCTGCGGCGAAGATCTCGGACGCCGATGCGGAGGTACGGTTGACCAGCACCGCGAGCGGCCCGTCCCACGCCACGCCGCGCTCGCGGTCGGATTCGACCTGAACGCGGCCCTGAGCGTCACGCACTTGCACCACCGGGCCACGGTCGATGAAGAGACCCGCAAGCTGGGTCGCCTCGGCCAGCGAGCCGCCGCCGTTGTCGCGCAGGTCGAGGATCAGCCCGTCGATGCCGTCGCGCTCGAGCTCGCCGATCAGGCGGGCGACGTCGCGGGTCGACGAGCGATAGTCCGGATCGCCGCGCCGCTGGGCTTCGAAGTCATGATAGAAGGTCGGCAAGGTGACAAGGCCGATGCGCCGCGTGCCAGTCTCGCCTGGCACCTCGATCAGGTCCTTGCGGGCGGCCTGCTGCTCGAGCTTCACCTGCTCGCGCACGATCGACACGCGCTTGGGCTTGACGTCGATCGGCGCGTCGGCCGGCAGGATATCGAGCACCACCGTCGTGCCCTTCGGTCCGCGGATCAGTGCGACCACGTCATCGACGCGCCAGCCGATCACGTCTTTTACGGGTCCGCCGGCGCCCTGGCCGACGCCGACGATGCGATCCCCAGGCTTGACCTCGCCCGAGCGTTGCGCGGGGCCGCCGCGTACGACCGATCGCACCACGGTGTAGTCGTCGATCCGGCTCAGCACCGCGCCGATGCCTTCAAGCGAAAGCCGCATCTGCTGCTCGAATACCTCCGATGCGCGCGGACTCATGTAGCTCGTGTGCGGCTCGATCGCCGACGCGTAGGCGTTCATGAAAGTCTGGAAGACGTCGTTGGCGTCGACCTCGTGCCAGCGCTCGCGAAAGTTGCGATAACGGCGCGCGAGCGTGGCGCGGATCTGTGCGTCGTCCTGGCCGGTCAGGCGCAGGCGCAGCCAATCGTTCTTGACGCGCTTGCGCCAGATCTCGTCGAGCTCGGCGCGGTTGGTCGCCCAAGGTGCCTCGCGGCGATCGAGCGTCAGGCTCTCGTCGACGGTGAAGTCGAAACCCGCGCCGAGCAGCGCGATCGAGTGATCCGCCCGCTCGACAACACGTTCGAGGAAAGTGCGGAAGATCGCGAACGCGGGCTCGAGGTTGGTGTCGTAGATCGCGTCGTCGAGTGTCGCCTCCCATCGCTTGAAGCTCTCGATATCGGCGGCGGTGAAGAAGAGCTTTTCGCCGTCCAACGCGTCGAGGTAGCGCTTCAAGATTTCGGCCGACATCGCGTCGTCGAGCGGCACGCGGCGATAGTGGAAGCGAGTCAAGAAGCGTGCCGCCCAGGTCGCGGCCTGCTGCTGCGCCGCGGTGGGCTTGAGGTCGACGACCGGCTTCGGCTGTTCGGTGCGCGCGAAGGCAAGGCCGGCGGCCACGGCGAAGGCCACCATTGCGAATGCGGCGGCGAAGCGGGTGCGAAGGCGGATCGGTGCGTTCATCGATAGGTGTTCCTGGTCCGCGCGGCCGGCCATCAGACGAGAAAGCCTGCCGCGTGCGCCATTTCGTCGGCGTGATAGCTCGACCGCACCAGCGGGCCTGAGGCCACGTGCGTGAAGCCCAGATCCTGGCCGAGGCGCTCGATCGCGGCGAACTCGTTTGGCGTCCAGTAGCGCATCACCGGGTGGTGGTGCGGTGTCGGCTGCAGATACTGCCCGACCGTGACCATGTCGACGTCGTGGTCGCGCAGGTCGCGCAGCGCCTCCTCGACCTGGGCCTCGGTCTCGCCGAGGCCGAGCATGATCCCGGACTTGGTCGGCACCTCCGGGTGCTGCGCTTTGAAGCGCTGGAGCAGAGTCAGCGACCAGTCGTAGTCTGCGCCAGGGCGCACATCGCGGTACAGCGCGCGGACGGTCTCGAGGTTGTGGTTGAACACGTCGGGCGGCGCCTCGGCGAGGACGGCGAGTGCGCGGTCCATCCGGCCGCGCCCGCGGAAGTCCGGAGTCAGGATCTCGACCCGGGTGGCGGGATTTTGTTCCCGCACCGCGCGGATGCAGGCGACGAAGTGCGCGGCGCCACCGTCTACGAGGTCGTCGCGATCGACCGAGGTGATCACGACATAGCGGAGGCCCATGTCCCGGATCGTGCGCGCGAGGTTGGCGGGCTCGTTCGGATCGGGCGGCTTCGGGCGGCCGTGGGCGACGTCGCAGAAGCTGCAGCGCCGCGTGCAGACCTCGCCGAGTATCATGAAGGTCGCGGTGCCCTTGCCGAAGCACTCGTGGATGTTCGGGCACGAGGCTTCCTCGCACACGGTCACCAGCGCGTTGGCGCGGAGCTTGGCCTTGAGCTGCTGGACGGCATTGCCGGGTGGGATGCGCACGCGGATCCAGCCGGGCTTGCGCAGGGCGGGGGCGTTCGCATCGAAGCGTGCGGGGCTGCGGGCGATCTTGTCGCCGCCGAGCTGCTTGGCGCCCGGGGCGAGTCTGGCCGGGGCTTCGGCCACCAGGTCGATCGGGATGTCGCGTGTCGTCATCAGGTCTTGGACATTAGCGGAATGGCAAGCTCGTTGCCGGGGTCGCCCGTCGCGCGCCGGCCACCGTCCGTCGCTGCGTCGAGGCCTTCGGGCAGGCCGGGCACATACCGGTAGGGCAGCCCGAAGGTCGCCGCGAGGCGGGGCACGAGCCGGTCCGACACGCTACGCGGCGTTTCCCCGGGGCGCAGGTCCGAGACCTGGGTCACGGCGAGGCCGGCGTAGCCACAGGGGTTGATCCGCGCGTAGGGCGACAGGTCCATCGCGACGTTGAAAGCGAGCCCGTGGAACGAGCAGCCGCGGCGCACGCGCAGGCCCAGCGCCATGATCTTGGCACCGTCGACATAGACGCCGGGGGCGCCGTCGCGGCGGGCGCCGGTGATGCCGAGCTCGGCGAGCACGTCGATCACGGCCTGCTCGATCCCGTCGACCAGCTCGCGGACCCCGAGTCGCGCGCGCCGCAGGTCGATCAGCGGATAGCCGACGACCTGGCCCGGACCGTGATAGGTCACCTGACCGCCGCGGTCGACCGGGATCACCGGGATGTCGCCGGGGGCGAGGACGTGCTCGCTGCGCCCGGCCTGGCCGAGCGTGAAGACGGGTTCGTGCTCGACCAGCCACAGCTCGTCCGGCGTGTCGGGCCCGCGCGCGTCGGTCAGGCGCTGCATCGCGCGCCAGACCGGCTCGTAGGGCTGTCGGCCGAGCTTGCGGACGAGCAGCTCGCGCTCGCTGGGCGCGGCTCCGCTCACAGGGTCCAGCGCACCGCGGGGTGGGCGCGTAGCCGGGCGTAGGCGTTCTCGTAGTGCCCGCGGTCCTCGCACCAGAAGCTCACGGTGACCGCGAGGTAGTTGCCGGCGCTCGACTTGCGGTGGCGCACGCTGCCGGCATCCGGCCGCACGCCGGCCCGGGTCAGTTCCGACAGGACGATCGCCTCGAGCTCCGGGATCGACGGGCCGAAGGCGGTGACCTCGAAGGTGTCGGGGAAGATGAAGCCGCGGGGCTCGGTGCGCTCGTTCATGCCGCGTGGGTGGGGACCGCTGGGACGCGATTCAACCACGATCCGCCGGTCCGGACCTCAGTCTCCCGTGAAGGCCAGCCGCGCCGAATGCCAGACGCGGCGGAAGAATCCGCCGGCCGGCTCGTCGCGTGCGACCGTGACCGGGGCTTCGGCCAGCAGCTCGTCGTCGAGGGTCACGCGGACCGTGCCGATCCGGTCGCCGGCGGTGAGTGGCGCCTCGATGTGCGTCGGCACCCGCAGCGCCGCCTCCACGCGCCCGGACTGGCCGCGCGGCACGCTGACGAGGATGTCTTCGGCCGCGACCAGCGAAACCGTGTCCGAGGCGCCCTTCCACAGCGGCTGGCTCGCCACCTCGGCGCCCTTGGCGTAGAGCAGGCGCGACTCGAAGTGGTTGAGGCCGTAGCGCAGCAGCGCGTCGCTCTGCTCGGCGCGCGCGCGCTCGCTGTCGGTGCCCATGACGACGCTGATCATGCGCGTGTCGCCTCGCTTCGCCGACGCGGCGAGGCAGAAGCCGGCGCGAGAGGTATGGCCGGTCTTGATGCCGTCGGCTTCGGGGTTGCGCCACAGCAGCGAATTGCGATTGCTCTGGGTGATGCCGTTCAGCGTGTACGAGCGGACCGAGTACATCCGATAGTGTTCCGGGAAGTCGCGGATCATCGCGCGCGCCAGACGCGCGACGTCGCGGGCGGTGGTGTAGAGATCGTCGTCGGGCAGACCAGTCGCGTTCGCGTAGCGGCTTCCGGTCATGCCCAGGCGCGCGGCGTACTCGTTCATC
>CALDVP010000172.1 GCA_937924195.1 uncultured Lysobacterales bacterium | reverse complement strand
GCCGGTTGGCGCCGAGGGCGCCGGGTCCCCGGGCCCGGGCGATCGCGCGCCGCACGCCGCGCCCGCGGTCGCATCTGCCCCCAAGCGTCCTGCCGCGGCCGACCCCGCGCCTTCGCCACCGTGCGCGCCGGCGCTGGCCGGGGCAGTGGAAGGTTCGGTCGCGGATGCAGCCGCCGCAGCTCGGGCCGCGGCTGCGGCGGTGCTGGCGGCCGATCCGCCGTCGCGCTCGCCGGCGCGGCCCGAGATCCAGCCCCTGCCGACGCCGGGCAGGTCGACGAAGGGGTCGACGAAGCTGCACGCGGAGGCGCCCCGATCGTCGCCGCCCGAGCCTGCGCTTGCGGCACCCCCGGCGTCCGTGGTGATCGCGCGCGATCCGTCGGCCTGGGCGGCGCTGATCGAGCGCGCGCAGCTGCGTGGCCCCGCGCGCGAGCTGGCGATGAACGCGATGCCACTCGGGCTCGATGGCGCGCGCCTCACGCTCGCCATCGACGCCGCGCACGAGGTGCTGGCGATCGAGGCCACATTGTCCCGGCTCGGTGACGCGCTCGGGCCGCTGCTCGGGGTGGCCGAGCTCAAGGTCGTCGTCGAGCGCGCGGCGGACAGCGCCGATTCGCCGGCCGCACGGCAGCGCCGCGTCAGCGACGCCCGGCAGCGCGCGGCCGAGGCGGCGGTCGAGGCCGATCCGTTCGTCCAGACCTTGATCGCGGAGTTCGGTGGGCGCGTGGTCCCCGGGTCGATCCGCCCCACGACAGAGGAGTGAAAGCCATGCGCGGTCCGCTCGGCGGCATGATGCAGCAAGTCCAGAAGATGCAGGAGAACCTCCAGCGTGCGCAGGAGGAACTCGCGCGCACCGAGGTCACCGGCGAGGCCGGGGCAGGGCTGGTCAGGGTCACACTCAATGGCAAGCACGAGGCGCGCGCGGTCTCGATCGACCCGAGCCTCGTCGGTGGCGACCGCGAGATGCTCGAGGACCTCCTGGTGGCGGCGATCAACGACGCCAACAATCGTCTCGCCGAGGTCACGCAGCGGCGCATGGCCGAGGTGACGCAGGGCATGGCGCTGCCGCCTGGTTTGAAGCTGCCGTTTTGAGCAACGCCGGCTCGCCACTACTGGCACAACTGATCGAGGCCTTGCGGGTGCTGCCGGGCGTTGGGGCCAAAAGCGCTCAACGCATGGCATTCCATCTGCTCGAGCGGGACCGTGATGGTGCTCGCCGCCTGGCACAGAAGCTGGTCGACGCGGTCGAGCGCATCGGCCATTGCCGCGACTGCCGCACCTTCAGCGAGACCGAACGCTGCGCGATCTGCGCGAGTCCTCAGCGTGACCGCAGTCAGTTGTGCATCGTCGAATCACCGGCCGACCAGCTCGCGATCGAGCAGGCGACCGGTTACCGGGGGCTGTACTTCGTGCTGCTCGGTCGGCTGTCGCCGCTCGACGGCATCGGCCCCGCCGAGCTCGGCCTCGACCGGCTCGCTGCGCGCTTGACCGAGGGCGAGGTCCGCGAAGTAATCGTCGCCACGAACCCGACGGTCGAGGGCGAGGCGACCGCGCACCTGGTGGGCCAGATCTGCCGCGCCGCGCGTGTTCGTGCCAGCCGCATCGCACACGGCGTACCGATCGGCGGCGAACTCGAGTTCGTCGATCGCGGCACGCTGGCGCATGCCTTCGGAGGGCGGCAGGCGCTCTGACGACCCCGACCGAAGCGACGCAGCGCTGACGATGCGTCGCCCGGCCCGCAGTGGCTCGGTGCGTGGACTCGGATCAGAACTGGTAGCCGAGACTGACGCCGAGAATCCAGGGGTTGACCTTGACCGTGCCGATTGGCGCGCCTCCGAGACGTGCGTCCGACTCGAAGCGCAGGTATTCGGCGCTGGCGCGAACGAACCACGCATCGGCATAGACGATGTCGACGCCGGCTTCGGCGGTGAAACCGTTCGCGTTGGACAGGCCGAGGTCGGCGCCCGTCAGAGGCCCGAAGACCCGCTTGGGCTTGACGTTGGTCCATCCCCAACCGGCGCCCACATACGGGCGCAGGCCCCCGTTGCCGCCGAAGTAGTAGTGCATCTGCAAGGTCGTCGGACGGTGCTCGACGGTCGCCGATGGGGTGCCGTTCAGGCGCACCTCGTGTTCGAAGCGACCGATCGCGGTTTGAAAGTCCACGGCTAGGTTCGGGGTGAACCAGGCGGTCGCTCCCAGTGTGAACTGCGCATCGCTGCCAACGTCGGCGCGAAGCGTGCCTGCCAGGGTGCCATTGTTCGACTGCGGGCTCACATTCTCGAAGCCGACGCGCACGGCGAAATCGGCCGCATGGGCGGCGCCGAGTGGCAGGGCGAGAGTAGTGGCGAGGGCCAGCGCGATCAGTGAATGCTTCTTTTGCACGGAGATTCTCCTTGTATGGTCATCGGGGGCGCCCGGAACACTGCTCCGGACCCTGCTCAGGATGCGGGCCCTCGAGTGTGAAATCGATGATGCGCACGTCTCGGCCAGGTGAAGGTTCAGCGTTCGCCCGGCGAAGGGCGCCGAATCCGCCACCCGTGCGCCCGAACGCGGTTGGCAGCGTCCGCGCTCCGAACCTCCGCTTCGCGATCCGAGCGGCGGCGGTCCGCCGTCGGGCTGGTGCTTGCTACGCTCGGCGCAACCCCTTTGCCGGAGACCTTCGATGAGCGCAGGCGCCCACGATTCGATCTTCTCGCGCATCATGCGCGGCGAGATCCCGGCCACGATCGTCCACGAGGACGAGCACGTGGTCGGCATCCAGGACATCCAGCCCCAGGCGCCCGTGCACGTGCTGTTCGTTCCGCGCAAGCCCATCGCGACCCTCGACGAGGCAGGGCCGGAGGACGCGGAACTGCTGGGTCGGCTGATGTTGGCGGCGGCTGCCTATGCACGGCGGATCGGCGTCGCCGCGAACGGCTACCGCGTGGTCATGAACACGAACCGCGATGGCGGGCAGAGCGTGTACCACATCCACCTGCACCTGCTCGCCGGACGCCCGATGCTGTGGCCACCGGGCTGAGCGCCGCGGAATGCGGGGGTCACCACCACCAGTACGGGTGACGAGGTCCCCACCAGGCGGGGCCATACCACGGGCTGCGGTACCACGGGTCGAGGCAGCGGGGATCCACGGCTAGGCGCTTGGGCCATAGGTGGATCGCCTCGGCGTCGACCTTCGGCACCTCGTAGGCGAAGCCGCCAAGCATTCGCGGGGCCCGGCCGGCCACGCGGCCGACGACCGTGACCTCCCGTCCTGGCGCGAAGATCGCCGGGTC
The DNA here is from genome assembly GCA_937924195.1 of uncultured Lysobacterales bacterium. GTDB lineage: Bacteria > Pseudomonadota > Gammaproteobacteria > Xanthomonadales > Ahniellaceae > UDEA-SF1. Next base: position 14,596 of record CALDVP010000172.1, on the reverse strand, counting down.
GATGAAGCCGGGCCGGCAGGCCAGGAAGCGGCCGAAGGCGCGGTCGGTATCGTCCGGTCGCGCGTTCGCGCCGAGAGGCCTCGCGAGGACCTCGAGGCAGGTCTCCGTGGCGCCTGGTTCGGTCGCCACGATCGGGCCACCCCAGCGAACGCGCTCTCCGTCAGGCCCGGCTTCGGCCGGTGTGCGCTTGCCGAAGGTGCCGTCGATCGGCAGGGGCACGGTTGCGCATCCGGCCAGTGCGAACATCAGGGTCAGGGCGGGCAGAGCTCGGAACGAAGTCATCGGCGTCTCAGCGTGATGGTGTCTCACTGCCTGCGGATTCTGCCTCGGCGCACGCGCGGCGGCCTGAACGCGCGGATCGCCCGACGCAGGCGTGCCAGCCGCTCGGCATCCACGCCATCCCCAGCCGGAGCGCGGCGGTAGCGCAGGTCGACGAAGGCCTCGGTGATCGATGCGATGGCCGGTGCGAGGCCAGGCAGGCTGGCCACCGCGCGGGCCTCGAGATCGCGCGGACCAAGCTGCGCCAGCACTTCGACGCCAGCGCGGGCGAGGCGGCCTCTGAAGCGTCGCCACTCGGCGAGCACCGGGTCGCCGGTGCTTTGCTGGCGGGCGAGCCACCACGACGCGAGCCCGAGCGTCAGCAGGGCCGCGACGGCCAGCAACGCGACCAGCACGCGCTGGTCGGGCGGCGCGCCGAAGGACTGCAGCATCTCCCGCTGGCGCAGCGCCGAGAACTCGATCAGGCTCCGGTTCCACCAGTAGCCGAACAAGTCCGAGCGCTGTCGCAACAGCGACAGCCATCCCGGAGCCTCCGCGCCGGCGCGCAGGTCGAGCTGGGCGCGGGCCGACTCGGCGATCCGTTCCGGCGCGACCGCGGCCGTCGGGTCGACCCTCACCCAACCCTCGCCCTCGATCCAGATTTCGGTCCAGGCGTGGGCATCGGCACGCCGCAGTACGAGGTAGCCGCCGGCGCGATTGACGAAGCCCCCCTGGTAGCCGACGACCACGCGCGCCGGCACGCCGGCCGCTCGCATCGCGAATGCGAAGGCCGAGGCGAAGTGCTCGCAGAACCCGACCCGGGTCTCGAACAGGAAGTCGTCGACCGCGTCGCGGGCCAGCAGCGGCGGCTCCAGCGAGTAGATGAACTCGGCGTTGAACAGGTCGAGGGCGCGTCTGGCGATCGCGCGCGCATCCCCGCCGCTCTCGGCGGCCCAGCGCTCGGCCAGCGCGCGGGTGCGCGGATTGCCCTCCGGCAACTGCAGTCCAAGGCGCCGCTGCAGGCGCGGCAGCTCTGGCTGCATGCGGTAGTCGAGGTGCGCGCTCGCAGCGTAACGCGCCACCGAAATGACCGGCGAATCGCGGCGGGCCTGAAAGTCGCCGGTCAAGGTCGCGCCCGCCGGGGCCGCGGCCGGCGCGTCGAGCAGGAACAGCCAGCGCTGGTCGGTAGGCTCGATGATCACCTCGTAGGCCAGCGCCGCGTCGGCGGCGACCAGCACGGGCGGCTGATCGAAGCTGGCCAGGGCATCCTTGCCGGCCCAGGTACTGCCATCGAACCACCAGAACACGAGGCCGCGGAAGTAGCGGTCCGCCGGACGGGGGATTTCGCCGTCGAAGCGCACGCGCATCACCGGCGTGTCGTCGAGCGCGAGGCTCGAGAGCATCCCCGGCTGCATGCGGTCGCTGATGCCGGTTCGGGCGCCGAAAGCGTCGGTGGGCGCGCCCCATAGCGGCGAATCGAGCCGCGGGAAGAGCACGAAGCAGGCGATTGCGAACGGGATCGCGAGCAGGGCATAGCGCGCTCCGACCGTCGCCGGCTCGCGCAGTCGCGCCAGCGCCTGGGCTGCCGGCCGAGGGCGGGGGTCGGCGAGCAGCGCCATCGTCGCGAGCAGCGCCACGACGACCAGGAATGCCAGCCCGACCTGCACCGGGCCCTGGTCGAACAGGAAGCCGGCAAGCGCGACGAAGCAGGTCGCGCTCAGCACCACTCGCGCGTCGCGCCGCGCCCGGGTCTCGAGCATCTTCGCCGCCAGCATCCCCAGCAGCAGGGCCGAGCCGGCTTCGCGTCCGAAGGGATTGCCGAAAGTCCGAACGACGAGCGCCGCCAGCAGCAGCATCACGCCAATCCGCAGCGGCGCCGGAAGCGGCTTGCGCCCGGACAGGATCAGCGCGGCCGAAAGCGCGATGACGATGACGTAGGTGCCGAGCAGCGTGGCCGGGAGCCAGGCGGCGTGCAGCAGGATCCCGCCAGCGATGCAGGCTGCCGTCGCCGCGAATCCGATACGGTCGAGCGCGTCGTTCACGGCATCAGCGCCAATGCGCGCAGGCAGCGGTGGCGATGATCCGGCCCGCGATCAGGGCCGAGGGTCTCGCCCGGCAAATGCAGCGCGAAGGTCGCGCCGGCATGGCTCGCGTCGATGACCCAGCGCGCCAGGCGCGCGATGCGCTGCTCGTGCGACAGGCCCTCGGTCGCGGCCCAGGTCAGCTCGACGCGATTCTCGCGCGGGGTGGCGAATTCTCTGACCAACAGGCGCTCGGCGCGGGCGCTGGCCCGCCACGCGACCAGCCTGCGTGGGTCGCCGTGGCGGTACTCGCGCAGCGCGTGCCAGTCCTCGCCGATCGGGCTCGCCTTGGACGAGCCGGTGGCGCCACCCCCACGCGGCAGCGGCGGGGCTTTGGCCTCGGGTCGCGGGTAGACCAGCAGACGCACGTCGGGATGTAGCACGCTCCAGGCCCTGAACAGGCCGAAGGGATACTCGCAGGCCAGCGTCATCCGGCCGATCGGCTGCAGGCCGCGCCGCTCGGTCGGGATCACGATCGCCACTCGCGCGGCACCGTCGGCCAGGTCGAAGATCGCCTGCCGGGCGCCGTACGACAGTTCCAGCTGGCGCTTCGGGGCGCCGGTGGATTCCTCGAATTGCAGCTCGACGGTCGCCGGCGATCCGGCGTGGACGGGTTCCACGCGCAGCGCGACGAGCCGCACACCGTCGATCATCCGCACGCCCCGCCCCATGGAGAGCACCACGGCGCCGGCGAGCAGGAAGGTCAGCATCAGTGCGGCGTTGTTGTTGAAGTTGAGCGCGCCGAGCAGCATCGTCACCAGCATCGCGCCGAACATCAGCCCGAAGCCGGTCGGCAGCACGTAGATGCGGCGCGGATGGAGCGCGATCGGCAGTGGCTCGGCCGCACGCCAGCGGGTCAGCGCGGGCAGGCGCCGCTCGGCCCACTGCAGCAGGCGGTCGCGAAGCGCTTGGGACGCGGCGGCGATCACCGCGGGGCCCGCCTCAGGCGTCGACCGCGACGCGCTCGACCAGTGCGGCGGCGAGCGCCTCGCGCGGTCGCGACTCGTCGGGCGCGGGGACGATCCGGTGCGCAGCAACTGCGACGAAGGCCGACTGCACGTCCTCGGGCAAGGCGTAGTCGCGGCCATCGAGCAGCGCGAGCGCCCGGGCGGCGGCGAGCAGTGCGAGGCCAGCCCGCGGCGAGAGGCCCACCGCGATCCCGGAGGCGGAGCGCGACGCGGCCAGCAGGCGCTGCACGTAATCGATCAGGGCGGGCGATTGCGTGACCCGCGCGGCAGCGGCCCTGAGCGCGCGCAGGCGGTCGGCGTCGAGCTTCGGCGCCAGCCGATCGATCAGGCCGCGGCGATCAGGCTCCTTTAGCATCTCGCGCTCGGAGACGGGATCGGGATAGCCGAGCGTCAGCCGCACGAGGAAGCGGTCGAGCTGGGAATCGGGCAACGGGAAGGTGCCGGCGAGGTCGACCGGATTCTGGGTCGCAATGACGACGAACGGGTCGGGAAGGCGATGGGTCTCGCCGTCGACGGTGACCTGCTGCTCGGCCATCGCCTCGAGCAGCGCGCTCTGGGTCTTCGGCGTGGCGCGGTTGATCTCGTCGGCCATCACGACTTCCGCGAAGATCGGACCCGGGTGGAACGTGAAGGCGCCTTGCTCGCGTTCGTAGATCGACAGGCCCACGATGTCGGACGGCAGCAGGTCGGAGGTGAACTGGATGCGCGAGAAGGACAGCCCCAGGGTGGTCGCCAGCGCGTGCGCGAGCGTGGTCTTGCCCATGCCGGGCAGGTCCTCGATCAGCAGATGCCCACCGGCGAGCACGGTTGCGAAGGCGAGCCTGACCTCACGCGACTTGCCGAGCAGGACCCCGTTGACCTGCGCGATCGCGGCTGGCAGCGCCTCGCTGGCGGCGGTCGCTGCGGCAGGTCGGACGTGATCGGTTCCCGCGCGCGCGCTCGCTTGGTCGGTCATCGGCATCGGTTCCGGATGGAGGGTCATCGGCGGCGGGAGGACGGCGGTGAGAGAGCCACCATCCGCGATCGCGCGTCGCGGTCGAGTGTAGTCGGCGCCCGCGGCGAGCGCGGGAGCGCGGCTTGACCCTGTCTCGAACCGGTTTCGTCGGACTCCTGGCGGTCGTACTGGCCGCCAAGGCCTGGCTGGCGACGCGCCTGCCGCTGTTCGGCGACGAGGCCTTCTACTGGCTCGAGTCGGGGCAGCCGGCGCTGGCCTACACCGACGTGCCCGGGCTGACACCGTGGCTGATCGCGCTCGGGACTGGCGTCTTTGGCGACACGCCGTTCGGGGTCCGCGGGCCCTTCCTGCTGCTCGGCGCGCTGCTGCCGGTCCTGGTCGCGGCCTGGGCGCGGCGCTTCGTCGGTGCGGGCTGCGCGCGCGCGGTGGGCGCGGCGAGCCTCGCCCTGCCGCTCGCGGCCATGCTCGGGGTCCTCGCGCTGCCCGACGTGCCGCTGACGCTGGCGTTCGTCGCGCTGGCGATCGCGCTCGACCGCTACGCCGCGCGCGGACGATGGGCCGACGCGCTCGTGCTCGGCGCGCTGATCGCGCTCGGTTGGCTGGCGCACTACCGCTTCGTCGTCGCCGCGCTGCCGGCGCTGGCCTGGCTCTTGGCCACACCGCGTGGTCGGCGGGTCGCGCGCGAGCCGAGGTTCTGGCTCGCGATCGCGGTCGGCCTCGCCGGCCTGCTGCCAGCGGTTGCCTTCAATGCGCTGCACGACTGGCAGGGTTTCACGTTCCAGTACCTCGAGCGCCATCCGTGGCGGCTGTCGGCCGTGGGGCTCGCCGAACCGCTGGTGCAGGCGCTGGTCGTGACCCCAGTGCTGTTCGCAGCGCTGTTGGCCGGACTGACGCACGGTTGGCGACGCCGGATCGACGCATCGCCGCCGTGGGACGTGCTTGCAGCGACCGCAGGCGGGCTGATCGTCGCCTTCGCCGGCCTCGGTCTCGTCGCCGATGCCGAACGCACACGCTTCCATTGGCTGCTGCCGGCCTGGCTGTTACTGCTGCCGACCTTGCCGTCGGTGCTCGACGGCTGGCGGGCGCGCGGTGGTGTGGCCGCGCTCGCAGCGCGCCTGGCCTTGCCTCTCGGCGTGGTCGGAACGCTGGTGCTCGCATCGGCGATGGTTGCGGCGACGCGACCGCCCCCGGGCGCCGATGCGCCGCCGTCTCGCCCGATGCTCGACAACCTGGCCGAGTGGCCCGCGGTCGTCGAGTTCGCGCGGACCCGGCGCGCGGCCGCGGCAGGTCGCGTCCTGATCGCCGGTGACTTCATGCTGGGCGCCCAGCTCGAGTTCGCGCTCGGCGAGCCGGTTGCCGTGCTCCCGCATCCGCGCAACGCCAAGCACGGCCGGGCCGGGCAGCTCGCGATCCTCGGACGCGACATGGTCGCGCTCGATAGTCGCGGCTGGCGCGAGGGCCTGCTGCTGCTCGAGGACACCGCGCGTCGTGAGATCGATCGGCTGCCGGGTCTGCTCGCGCTGTGCCGGACCTTCGGCGCCGTGCTTTGGCGGGACGAACTGGTGCTTCATGGCGGACGTTTCCGTGTGCTGGCCTTCGAGGTGACGCGCCGTGAGGATTCACCGGCGGACGAGGCGCGCGCCTGCGACCTGCCGCCGCTCGGCGACTTCGACGCTTCGATGCCAGACCGGGTGCCGATCGACCGGCCCTTGGTGGTCGAAGGCTGGGCGATCGATGAGTTCGAGGGCACGGCGAGGGTCGAGGTGCTCATCGGCGATCGGGTGGTCGGTCGAGCGGTGCCCGACCGTCCCTTCCCCGGTGTCCTGGACCAGTGGCCGATGTCCACCGACCCGCGACATCCCCTCGTCGGATTCCGGGTCGAGGTAGACCCCGCGGCCGCCGGTGTCACTGTCGGCCGGCATCGGCTGTTGCTGCGCGTCGTCGAGGGAAGTGGCCAAAGCCGGATCGTCGCCGTCCGCGAGCTGCTGCTGACCTAGGTCCGGCGGCTCACGGGCGGGATCGTCGTGCGATAGGTTTCCGAGTCCCCCTGTTTCGGTCGGACCCCGAAGGTGCGTCTTGCGCATCATCGCAGCCGCAGGTCCGTGGCGTGCGACCGACCGGACGAACTCGATTCGGGCGAGCCCGAGCCGCGATGCGATCCGGGGCCAAGAAGTGGCCCGGGACCGTCACCCGGTCGCGGCAAGACGGTTAGTGGAGCGGATCGAGGCCAAGCGTGCGCAGCATCCGCGCCGTGGCGATCAGCGGCAGGCCGATGAGCGCGGTGGGGTCGCTGGTGTCGATGCGCTCGAACAGCGCGATGCCGAGCCCCTCGGACTTGAAGCTGCCGGCGCAGTCGAGCGGACGCTCGCGTTCGACGTAGCGGCGGATCGTGTCGCTGTCGAGCGTGCGAAAGACCACGTCGGTTGCATCGACGTGGGTCGATTCCTTGCCGTCGGTGGTCCTGTGCACCGCAACCGCGGTGTGGAAACGTACCAGGCGGCCGCTGGCGGCGGCGAGCTGGGCGCAGGCGGCTTCGATGGTGCCGGGCTTGCCGACGATGCGGCCGTCGACTGCGAGGCACTGATCGGAGCCGATCACGAGCGCGGGCTCCGCGAGCGTTGCCGCGACCGCCGCGGCCTTGGCCCGGGCCAGGCGCAGCGCGAGGGCCTCGGGCGATTCATCGACGCCCGGCGTCTCGTCGACGCCGGGCGACGCGCTCTCGAAGGGTTGGCCGAGTCGGGCCAGCAGCTCGCGCCGGTAGCGCGAAGTCGAGGCGAGTACGAGGCGCACGACGTCAGTGCAGGCTGCGCGGTTCGGCGGAGTGCGCCTCGCGCGCGGCCATCAGCGCCCGGACTGCCGAGTCGAGTTCGGCCAGCCGGGCGTCGAGCTGGTGGCGCCGCGCGACCGTGGCACCGAGCGCCTCCTCGAGTTCCTTCAGGCTAGCGCGCACGCCGTGGTCGCGAATCCACAGCCGGTGCTGGAGCACGCCACGTAGGGCCTCCTGCATCGGGGCCTCCGGGTCGATTCGGCGGTAGCCGCTGACTGGCCCCTGGCTGCGGACCTCGGCGTCCATCGCCAGCATCCGCTCGCGGTAGCGCTTGATCGTGACCTCCAGCGCATCCAGCGCATCGAGCAGCGCGGCGAGGCGGGCGTCGTGCCTGCGTCGATGTTCTCCACGCCACCACAACCAGGCCGCGACGAGCGCCACGATGAGGACCGCGGCAGCGAGGGCGGGCAGCGGAGGGGGCATCACGGAACTCCTCTGGCTCGGTCGGGGAGTGTCGCGGGCGCGGGCCCGGGTCGCAATTGCACTCGCTAGGGCATCGTCGGTCTGTGTCCCGCGGTGATTGACGGTGCTGGAACGCGAGAGCTATCCTCCGCAGTTTATGCCGGCCGGCCTGCCCGAAACGATAGATGCATGGCGCGCCGTCATGGCGCGTCGGCGCTACGCGGGTGTCTTGCCTCTGTCGACGTTTCCGCGGCTCGCATCGATGCTGGCGGACGTCGTCGGAGGGATTCGGTATGCGGTCGCCTTCGATCGCGACGATCAGGGGTTCGCCTACGTCGAGGTCGTCGCCGAGGGGTTGCTGCCACTGGTGTGCCAGCGGACGCTGGATCGGTTCGAGTTTCCGGTCCGCATCGATCAGCGGCTCGGGCTGATTCGCCGAGAGGCGGACGAGGCCGGGTTGCCGCCGGGATGGGAGCCGCTCCTGGTCGGTGAAGACGCGATCGCGCCAAAGGTGGTGATCGAGGACGAACTGATCCTGGCGGTGCCACTGATCCCGACGCAGGCCGGCGAGGCGTCGGCTGAGGAATGGGTCTGGTCGACCGGCGGTGACGCGGAGACCCAGGCGGCGGCCGAAGAACGGCCCTCGCCGTTCGCGGCGCTCGGTCGGTTGCGCGGGGGCTCGGCCTGAGCGATGGGGCGCGGCCGAGGGATTGGAATCAGGGCACGCCATGGACGGCGCGCTTGCGGATCGAGGAACAACTGCGCCTGATCCAGCGCACGCCATCGCCGGGCTTGCCGGGCATGGCGTCGGCCGGCTGGCCCTGGAGGGGCCGGGTCGGCCCCATCCAGACGTCGTTTTCGGAGTCGATTGCCATGGCGGTCCAAAAAAGCCGAGTCACCCCTTCGCGTCGCGGCCAGCGGCGCTCGCACGATGCGCTGAGCGCACCGACGCTCGCCGTCGATAAGACTTCCGGCGAGACCCATCGCCGCCACCACGTGACCAAGGACGGCTTCTACCGCGGCCGTCAGGTCGTCGCACCGAAGGTCAAGCCGGAGTCCGACGAGGACTGAGCGCCCGGTTTCGTCCGCCGCCGATCCCATGAACGGCGGCGCGCGATGATCGGCCGGGGTGCGCCCGGATCCTCTCCGGCCGCATCGTTGCAGTGTGGCGCGAATCCGCGAACGCGGTCGTGCCGATCCGGAGGCTCCGTTGACCTACGCACGCATCGCGGGCACCGGCAGCCATCTGCCGGAACGCGTCCTGACCAACGCCGAGCTCGAGTCCCTCGTCGACACCAGCGACGCGTGGATCGCCGAGCGCACTGGCATTCGCCAGCGCCACATCGCCGCGCCCGGCGAGACCACGGCCGACCTCGCCGAACAGGCCGCGCGCAAGGCAATGGCAGCCGCCGGCGTCGAGGCGTCCGAGATCGATCTGATCGTCCTCGGCACCACGACACCCGACATCATCTTCCCGAGCACCGCGTGCCTCGTACAGGCGAGGCTCGGGGCGAACGGCTGCGCGGCCTTCGACGTCAACGCTGCCTGCAGCGGGTTCCTGTACGCACTGTCGGTCGCGAACCAGTTCGTTCGCGGCGGAGCGGCGCGTTGCGCGCTGGTGATCGGCGCCGAGACGCTGTCGCGGATGCTCGACTGGTCCGACCGTTCGACCTGCGTGCTGTTCGGCGACGGCGCCGGCGCCGTGGTGCTGAAGCCCGACGCCGAGACCGGCATCCTTTCGACCCACCTGCACGCCGACGGCGCCTACAAGCACCTGCTCTACAACCCGGTCGGCGTCTCGGCCGGCTTCCGCGACGAGGAGAACCACGGCGTGCGGGTCATGATGACCGGCAACGACGTGTTCAAGGTCGCGGTCAAGACACTCGACGCCGTGGTCGAGGAAACCCTGGCCGCGAACGGTCTCGAGAAGTCCGCGATCGACTGGCTGATTCCACACCAGGCCAATCTGCGGATCATCACTGCGACCGCGAAGCGGCTCGAGCTGCCGATGGAGCGCGTGGTCGTGACCGTCGATCGGCACGGCAATACGTCGGCCGCCTCGGTGCCGCTGGCGCTGGACGAGGCAGTGCGCAGTGAACGGGTCCGGCGCGGCGACCTGCTGCTGCTCGAGGCCTTCGGCGGCGGCTTCACCTGGGGTTCGGCGCTGCTGCGGTTCTGAGCGCGCGCGGCAAGCCGCGCACCACAGGGTTGCGCGAGCGTGCAGTCGAGCGCGTGTGGCGACCCGGCGCGTGGCAGGCGCTCGTGCGCATGCGGAACTGCCCCTGCAAAGCAACGGCTGGAGTCCGTGGTGTGGACCGCGGCAGACTCGCGCCCCACACCGTCGGTCGATCCGCTCCAACCGCACCAAGTCCTGGGAGGGACCTCAATGCTCGCATTCGTCTTTCCGGGCCAGGGCTCGCAATCGGTCGGCATGCTGGCCGACCTCGCGGCCCGCGACCCGATCATCCGTGCAACTTTCGAGGAGGCGTCGTCCGGCTGCGGCCTCGATCTGTGGCGCCTCGTCTCCGAGGGCCCGTCCGAGGAGCTGAACCGCACCGAGATCACGCAGCCGGCGATGCTGGCGGCCGATGTGGCGGTGTTCCGCTTGTGGCGCGCCGAGGGCGGCCCCCAACCGGCGCTGCTGGCCGGCCACAGCCTCGGCGAGTACGCGGCGCTGGTCGCCGCCGATGCGCTCCCGCTGGTCGAAGCGGCCGCCCTCGTGCGCGAGCGCGGGCGCCTGATGCAGGCTGCGGTGCCCGCGGGCGCGGGCGCGATGGCGGCGGTGCTCGGCACCGAGGACCTCGACCTGATCGCCGCGTGCTGCGCGGAGGCCGCGCAGGGCGAGGTCGTGGTCCCGGCCAATCTCAACGGCCCCGGGCAGACCGTGATCGCAGGCCACGCCGCTGCGGTCGATCGCGCGCTCGCGCTGCTCGCCGGGCACGGCGTCAAGAAGAGCGTGCGGCTGCCGGTCTCGGTGCCCTCGCACAGTCCTTTGATGAAGGACGCGGCGACGGCGCTGGCGATGCGCATGGACGCGATCGCCTGGCGCGCGCCGTCGATCCCGGTGGTGCAGAACGCCGATGCTGCGAGCCACGCCGGGCCGGCATCGATCCGCGACGCGCTCGCGCGCCAGCTCCATTCGCCGGTGCGTTGGACCGAGTGCGTGCAGGAACTCATCCAGCGCGGTGCGACGCGCATCGGCGAGTGCGGGCCGGGCAGGGCGCTGACCGGCATGGCGCGCCGCATCGACAAGACGCTCGATGCCCGCGCGCTCGGCACCGCCACCGATCTCGACGCCGCGCTCGCGGCCTGGAGGCAGGAATGAACATCGATCTCGCCGGCGAGGTCGCCCTCGTCACCGGCGCCAGTCGCGGCATTGGCGCCGCGATCGCGATTGAGCTCGCCGCACTCGGTGCGCGCGTCGTCGGCACCGCCACCACCGACGCTGGCGCCGCCGCGATCGATGCGCGGCTGTCGGGCGCTGGCGGGGCCGGGATGAAGCTCGACGTGACGCGTCCGGAGGAAGTCGCCGCGGTCGTCGAGGCGACCGAATCGCGCTTCGGGCCAATCACGATCCTGGTCAACAACGCCGGCATCACCCGCGATCAGTTGCTGCTGCGGATGAAGGACGAAGACTGGAACGCGATCCTCGACACCAACCTCGGCTCGGTCTATCGAATGGCCAAGGCGGTCGTGCGCGGGATGATGAAGCAGCGCCGCGGACGCATCATCAACATCGCCTCGGTGATCGGCCTCACCGGCAACGCCGGGCAGGCCAACTACGCGGCTGCGAAGGCCGGGATCATCGGCTTCTCGAAGTCGCTGGCGCGCGAGGTCGGTTCACGCGGCATCACGGTCAACGTCGTGGCGCCCGGCTTCATCGAGACCGACATGACCCGCGACCTGCCCGAGGCCACGCGCGCGGGGATGCTCGCCGACACCGCGCTGGGTCGGTTCGGAACGCCCGCCGACGTCGCAAACGCCGTGGCCTTCCTCGCCTCGCCAGCTGCGGCCTACATCACCGGCGAGACGCTGCACGTCAACGGCGGCTTGTACATGCCCTAGTCGCCCGGGAGGGGTGCCCATTCGAACGTGTGTTCGGCACGTGCATGCCGGCCATCGACGCGGGGCTGCGTTCACGTACAATGCGCGGCTTCACGACATGCCCGGGAGGCAGGAGTCACATGAGCAGCATCGAAGAGCGGGTCAAGAAGATCGTCGTCGAGCAACTCGGCGTGAAGGACGAGGAAGTGACCCCCGGGGCCTCGTTCGTCGACGACCTTGGTGCCGACTCGCTCGACACCGTCGAACTGGTGATGGCGCTCGAAGAGGAGTTCGAGTGCGAGATTCCCGACGAGGAAGCCGAGAAGATCACGACCGTGCAGGGCGCGATCGACTACATCAAGGCCCACGTCAAGGCCTGATTTCCGCCGTTCCGTGCGCCCCGAACTGCGCCTGATGGCGCAGTTCGCGTTTCTGGGGGCGCGTGGCCCCCGCCGCGGCCTGGATGGGCCAGCGGCAGTCGCGGCACGTGCGCCGCGCCGAACGAGGAGCGAGTGATGAGCAAGCGACGCGTGGTGGTGACCGGCCTTGGGATCGTGTCGCCGGTCGGCAACGACATCGAGACGGCCTGGCGCCACGTCGTCGAGGCGAAGAGCGGCATCGGCCCGATCACGCGCTTTGACGCCTCCGCCTACGCGACGAGGATCGCCGGAGAGGTCCGCGACTTCGACCCGTCCCGCTGGATCCCGGCGAAGGACGTCAAGAAGATGGATCCCTTCATCCACTATGGAATCGCGGCGAGCCTGGACGCGATCCGCGACGCCGGCCTGTCGATCGACGCATCCAACGCCGATCGCGTCGGCGCCGCGCTGGGCGCCGGCATCGGCGGGATCACCGGCATCGAGAAGACCTGCGCGACGGTGTTCGAGTCGGGCCCGCGCCGCGTCTCGCCGTTCTACATTCCGAGCACGATCATCAACATGCTGCCGGGCCAGCTCGCGATCATGACGGGCATGCGTGGACCGAACTTCTCGGCGGTGTCGGCCTGCACGACCGGCGCCCATAACATCGGACTCGCGATGCGCACCATCCAGTATGGCGACGCCGATGTGATGGTCGCCGGTGGCGCCGAGGCCGCGACCGTCCCGACCTCGGTCGCCGGCTTCATCGCTGCGCGCGCGCTGTCGCAGTCCGAGCGCGACCCGGCGGAAGTCAGCCGACCGTGGGACAAGGACCGCGATGGTTTCGTGCTCGCGGATGGCGCCGGTTCACTGGTGCTCGAGGAGTACGAGCACGCCCGAGCGCGCGGCGCGCGCATCTACGCCGAACTCGCAGGTCTCGGCATGTCCGACGATGCCTACCACATGACCGCGCCGCCGGATGATGGTGCCGGCGCGGCGGCGGCGATGCGCAACTCGCTGCGCGACGCCGGCCTGGCGCCAGAGGCCGTCGCCTACATCAACGCCCACGCCACCTCGACCCCGCTCGGTGACGTCGCCGAGACTCGCGCGATCCGCAGCGCCTTCGGCGCTCACGCCGACCGGCTGATGGTCAGCTCGACCAAGTCGGTCACCGGCCACCTGCTCGGCGCGGCCGGCGGCGTCGAGGCGATCTTCACCGTGCTCGCACTCCATCGCGGCGTAGTCCCGCCGACGGCGAACCTCGAAGAGCCGGGCGAGGGCTGCGACCTCGACTACGTGCCGAAGGTCGCGCGCGAGCGCGCGATCGAGGTCGCGCTGTCGAACTCCTTCGGCTTCGGCGGCACCAACGCGAGCCTGGTCTTCCGCCGGATCTGAGCGAGTCTTCCGGATGGCGCTGCTGCGGCGGATTCTCGACTTCCGCCCGGACCTGCTTGCCGCGCATGCGGCGGACCCGGTCGCCTTCCCGTGCCTGCTCGAGTCGGTCGCGGGCACCCGTGAAGGCGAGACCTTCGACCTGATGTTCGCGACCGAGGGCAACCGCATCGAGGCGCCGACGCCGGTTCCGGCGGCGGGCGCCGGTCGCCCTTTCCTCGACGCGCTTGACCGCGCATGGTCGGCGGCGCGCGCCGCGCGCGATCCGCAGGATGCCGACCTGCCGTTCCGCGGCGGATGGGTGCTGCGGCTCGGCTACGAACTGGCCGGCGAGTGCGAGTCGCGCTTGCGCCTGCCGGCCCCGCCGACCGGCGCGCCCTACGCGCTGGCGCTGCGGGCGCCGGCGGCGGCCATCGTCGAGCGCCGGACGGGACGCGCCACGCTGATCGCGGAGCCCGGCTTCGAGGCCTTGCTCGACCGTCTCGACGCGAGCCTGCGTGCGGCGCCGCCCGCAGTCGAACCGTGGGCGGGTCGCGTCGCGATCGAAGAAGACGACGCCCGGCGCTTCCTCGCGGGCGTCGCGCGGATCCGCGATTACCTCGCGGCCGGCGATGTGTTCCAGGTCAACCTGTCGCGCGAATGGCGGGCCCGCCTGCCGGACGATTGCGATCCGGCCCGACTGTATGCCGCGCTGCGGCGGTCGAATCCGGCGCCGTTCGCGGGCTCCTTCCGCGACCGCCGGCACGCGGTGCTGTCCAGCTCGCCGGAGAGGCTCGTGCGCGTTGCCGGGCCAATGATCGAGACGCGCCCGATCGCCGGCACGCGCCCGCGCTTCGCCGGGGACGACGACGTGGTGCGCGTGCGCGAACTCGTCGGCCACCCGAAAGAGCGCGCCGAGCACGTGATGCTGCTCGACCTCGAGCGCAACGACCTCGGCCGCGTATGCGAGCCGGGCAGCGTCGAGGTCAGCGAGCTGATGGCGGTCGAGACCTACGCCCACGTCCACCACATCGTCTCGAACGTGCGCGGTCGGCTGGCGGCCGGCGTCACGCCGGGCCATATCCTGCGCGCGCTGTTTCCGGGCGGCACGATCACCGGTGCGCCGAAGGTGCGCTGCATGGAGATCATCGCCGAACTCGAAGAGGTCGGCCGTGGCGCCTACACGGGCTCGCTGGGCTGGCTCAATCGCGACGGCGACATGGACCTCAACATCCTGATCCGCACGCTCGAGATCGACGGAGCAGCCTGCCGTCTGCGCGCCGGCAGTGGCATCGTGATCGACTCGATCTCCGAGCGCGAGCTCGACGAGA
>CALDVP010000171.1 GCA_937924195.1 uncultured Lysobacterales bacterium | reverse complement strand
GGCGACGACGATCGCGCGCGAATCCGGCGCGAGGCCCGTCAGGTCCAGGGCGTCGCCGTCGCCGAGGATCGCGAGCACGCCAGCGCCGATCGCCTGCCCGGCCACCGCGACCTGGCCGTCGTAGACGTAGGCGAAGGCGTGGTGCCCCATGGGCACGCCGAGTTGCATACCCGCGCCGGCGGCGAGATGGACGTCGACGTAGAGCGGATCAGTCGCCGGTTGCTCGATCGGGCCGCGGATCCCGCTGGCCTCGCCGGCAATCATCTTGAGCACCACGCCCTCGGCCGGGCGCGCGACCGGGATCGCACCCGGCGCGTACTCCTGGTAGCGCGGCGCGGTCATCTTGTCGCGCGCCGGCAGGTTGATCCAGAGCTGGAAGCCGCGCAGCCGGCCCTCGACCTGCTCGGGCATCTCGGCATGCACGATGCCGCGGCCGGCCGTCATCCACTGCACCGAGCCTGGCACCAGCACGCCTTCGTTGCCGTGGTTGTCGCGGTGGCGCATGCGGCCATCGAGCATGTAGGTCACGGTCTCGAAGCCGCGGTGCGGGTGGTCCGGAAAGCCGGCGAGGTAGTCCTCGGGCCGGTCGGTGCCGAACTCGTCGAACATCAGGAACGGGTCGAAGTCCGGCAGCAGTGGCGTGCCGATCACCCGCGTCAGGCGCACCCCGGCGCCGTCCGAGGTCGGCAGGCCGCGCAGTGCGCGAAGCACGCGACGCGGGGTCGGTTGGTCCTTCCGGGGGACGGCGTTCATTGGGCAGGCTCCGGTCGGGAGCTCAGGCGGCACGCTCGAGCGCGAAGGGCAGGCTGGCGACGCGGCGCGCGTCGGCGAGCGCCTTGGCCATCGCGCGCTCGCGATGCTCGGCCGAGAGCGCCAGTCCGCCGGCGCGGATCGCGTGGACGTCGGTGATGCCAAGAAAGCCCAGCACGAACTCGAGATAGCGCTGCTGGAAGTCGCTCGGTCCGCCGGGCGCGTGCACGCCGCCCTGGCTGATCGCGAGGATCGCGCGCTTGCCACCGGCGAGGCCCTCCGGACCGTTCGCGGTGTAACGGAAGGTGCGGCCGGCGACGGTGACCCGGTCGATCCAGGCCTTCAGCGTGGACGGGATCGCGAAGTTGTACATCGGCGCGCCGATCACGAGCACGTCGGCGGCGCGGAAGTCCTCGAGCGTGCGCTCGGCGCGCGCGGCCTCGGCCGGATCGGCCTTGGCCAGGCTGCGGCCGGTCAGGTGCGGCAGCGGCTCGGCATCGAGATCGACGTGGGTCACCCGCGCCTGCGGGTGGTGGAGCGCGAGGGTGTCGACGATGGTGCGGGTCAGTTCGCGGCTGGCGCTGGCGGTGCCGAGGGCGCTGGAGTCGAGGTGCAGGATGTTCATGGTCGGTGCCTCCTTGGATGAGGAAGGGAACACTACAGATGACTTGAATCAGCGATAATTACCCGATTTCGGCATGATTCATTGCGCAAATGGATGCAATCGAGCGACTGGACGTCTCGCTGGACGACCTGCGCCTGTACGCGGCGGTGGTGCGCCATGGCGGCTACGCGGCGGCGGCCCGGGCGCTTGGGGTGCCGACCTCCCGACTCTCGCGCCACGTCGACGCGCTCGAGCGGCACCTCGACGTGCGCCTGCTGCAGCGTTCGACCCGGCGCTTCCGGGTGACGCCGATCGGCGAGCGGCTTGCCCGCCACGCCGAGGCGATGCTGGCCGAGGCCAGCGCGGCGCTCGCGGTGGTCGCCGAAGCCACCGCGGTACCGCGCGGACGGGTGAAGGTGGCTTGTCCGATCGCGGTGGCGGAGTCGATGCTGGCGCCGGTGCTGCCGGCGTTCCTCGCGCGCTACCCGGAGGTCCGGCTCGACATCGAGGTCTCGGACCGGCGCGTCGACGTGCTGGCCGAAGGCTTCGACTGCGCCTTGCGCGTGCGCCAGCAGCCGAGCGGCGAGGATGGCCTCGTGATGCGGCGCTTCGCCGAACTCGAGGAACTGCTGGTCGCGAGCCCCGCCTACTGCGAGTCGGCCGGACGCCCGGCCGAGCCTGCGGCGCTGCGCGGCCATCCCTTCCTCGGCTTCGGCGTCGGCGGGGATGCGGCGCGGCTGGGGCTGCTCGGCACGGACGGACGCAGCGAGACGGTCGAGCTCTCGCCGCGGCTCTCGTGCGCCGAGTTCGGCGTGCTGCGCGCGGCGGCGATCGCGGGCCTTGGCATCGCGCTGCTACCCGAGTCGGTCGCGCGCGCGGCGTTGGCCGACGGACGGCTCACGCGCGTGCTGCCCGGCTGGCGCCTGCCGCTCGGGGTGTTCCATGCGGTCTTTCCGCACCGGCGCGGCCTGCTGCCGGCGGTGCGGGCATTCATCGATTTCCTGGCCGCGACGATGCCCGAGATCGCGGTCTCTGCAAGGAACGGGCAGCAGCCCTCGTTCAGCGCCTCGGCCGCAACAGGGATCCGAAATTGAGATACCACGATGCGGCCCCGTCGCTGGATCGCCCATAGCCGAGGAACACCGGTCCGAACGGCGTCACCGTGCCCACGAAGAGACTGCCGGCCACGATCAGCGAGTCGAGCGACACCGCGTCACGGCTCTCCCAGACGTTGCCGACCTCGAGGCTGGTCCCGACGTAGGCGCTCGCGCTGAATAGCCGCTCGGCGTCGCCGAACTGGCGGTAATAGACCGCGCGTCCAAGAGCGCTCTGGGTTCCGATCAGTTCCCGCTCGGTGTAGCCCGAAAGATTCGTGAACCCACCGAGGAAAGTCGACCGTGCGATGTCGCTGCCCTCCCCCCAACTGGACTGGCCGCGGAAACCGAGCAACCAGCGGTTCGGACCATCCTCGATGGCATGGTCGATGATGAGGCTGGCCAGTTCTCCGGACGCGGTCGATCCAAGGCTCCGGCGGAAGAACTCGGCATCGAACTCGATGCGCGTGCCGTGTCGCGGAAATCGCGCGTCGTCGAGGGTGTCGAGCGTCCATCCGGTCGTGAAACCGCCGTAGTCACCCCGGATGTCGAGGAAGCCGATCGGATCACCGATCAGACGCTCGGCCTTCCCCCGGCCGCGCAAGAGGCCCGCGCTGAGCTGCCACGACGGATCCGGTGACCACCCGAGTTCGACGGCGCCTTCGGCGCGTCGCAGTCGGTACTCGGCGAGTCTCACGCCGTCGACCCGAACCGGCACCTGCTCGGCGCGATAGTCGAGCGAAGGTACGACCGACCATTCGGCACGTGTGCCGATCGGCTGGAACCACTCGGATCGCAGCCCGGCGATCGCACCGATCTGAAGCCGATTGCGCCATTCGCCGCCCGCAAAATTACGTCCGCTGAAAGTGCCCTCGACCGTCAGCTGATAGTCACTTCGTCCAGCGAAATCATCGGCGAGCTGCAGGCCGAAGGTGATGAAGCTCGGGCCCCAGCCTTTGTCGACCGGCGTCACGACGAGTCCCTTCTCGCCATCGCGCTGGTCGAGCTTCCAGGTGATCCGCTCGAACTGGCCGTAGCCGTAGGCGCGACCAATCCGGCGCTCGAGTGCGTCGATGTCGAGCGGGCGGTTCTCGAGATCGGCCAGTTGATGGCGGACCAGCTCGGGACTCCGCGAGCGGGCCTCGACCACGTCGAGGAAGGCGATCAGCGGGGCGTCGAAGTTTGCCCGATGATGACGGGAGGCGAACCGGGTGTAGTGATCGTCGTCGACTCCGAAGGTCGAGATGCTCTCACGCAGGGCCTCAGCTGCCTCCCGGCCTGCGCTGATCGCCTCCGGCGCGCGATCGAACTGCGACGACGACAGATCCGGCATCGCCGGACGGACCAATAAGTCGTCGGGCTCGAGCTGCGCCAGCACCGCATTGGTGCGTTGATTGATGAGCACCGAGATCATCTGCAGGGTCACGGCGACCGGAGAGCCGAGGTCGTCGGTGCGCAGCAAGGGCGCGCTGACGTCGACCACGATGAGTCGCGTCGCCCCCATGGCACGCGCGACGTCGATCGGCACGTTGTTCACGAGGCCACCGTCGACCAGCAGTCGACCGTCGACGCGGATCGGCGCGAAGGCCCCGGGCACGGAAAGGCTTGCACGGACGGCCTCGGCGAGGTCACCGGACGCAAACACGACCGGCTCACCGGTTTCGATGTCGGTCGCCACTGCTCGGAACGGAATCGGCAAACGATCGAAATCGTTGATGTCCCACGTCGGCAGCAGCAGGCGCCGCAGCATCAGCATGAACTTCTGCCCCTGGATCGCGCCGCGCGGCAACGTGATCCGTCCATCGCGGAATCCGAGTCTGAAATCGAGCAAGTAGCGGAACTGGTCTTCCTTGCGTCGAATCGGGAGCTCGGTGCGGATCGGGTCGTCGGTGAACAGATCGGACCAGCGCACGCTTTCGAGGATCGCCCCGATCTCGGCGGACCGGTAGCCGGCGGCATAGAGACTGCCGACCACGGCGCCCATGCTGGTCCCGGCGATCACGCAGATCGGGACGCGTTCGCGCTCGAGGATCTCCAGCACGCCGACGTGCGCGGCGCCGCGCGCGCCGCCACCGCCGAGCACGAGGCCGATGCATTCGCGGTCCCCGGTCACGGGGGAGACGGGGGTGGCCGTCACGGCCACCGGTTCGGCTCCGCGTGCGCCCGGCGCGAACGCCAGGCAGACGGCCGAAAACAGGATCACGAACAGCGAGCGGAACGACGGCATCGTGGGTTGGCCGGTGAATGCCTGGGTGCGCCGGAGCTTATCCCGGACCCGTCGGCCCGGCGGCGGCGGAATCGCGAAGTTCTCCGCAGCCACCCGTTCGGCCTCGCGCCCTCCGGCTATGCTCGTCGTCCCGCGCGAATCGGCGTCATCCCCCAACGCGTGCCGACTTCGTCGACCGATCGCCTCGCCGCTGCCGCCCTGCCGATCTTCGCGCTGGTCGCGACGGCCTCGATTCTGCTGCACGGGCCGATGCCCCTGTTCAGCACGCGCACGCTGACCGTGGCCTGGGAGATGTGGCACGCGGGTTCGTGGCTGCTGCCGCTGCAGAACGGCGAGCCCTACAGCCACAAGGCGCCGCTGCTGTACTGGCTGATCCATCTCGGCTGGGCGGTCGGCGGCGTCGGCGAGACCTGGCCGAAGCTGCTGATGGTCCTGATTGCGCTGGCGAATCTCGCCTTGGTCGCCAGGCTCACGCGCCAGCTGTTCCCCGATCGTCCCGAGGTGGCGCACCTCGCGCCATGGGTCCTCGCTGGCTCGCTGTTCTGGTTCCTGTACGCGCTGCAGATCATGTTCGACGGGCTGGTCAGCGCCTGCGCGCTGGCAAGCCTGGTCGGCCTCACCCGACGCGGGCCGGATGGCGCGTTCCGGCCCAACGGCGCGCTGGTCGTGCTCGGGTCGTGGCTGGGCCTGCTGGCGAAGGGGCCGGTGGCGCTGCTGCACGTCGGCTTTCCGCTGCTGTTCGCGCCGTGGTGGCTGGACGCCGCGCGCGCGGCGCCGGCGCGCTGGTACCGGCGCGTGGCGCTCTGGATCGGCATCGCGCTGGCGCTTTTCGCGCTGTGGGTGGTCCCGGTGACGCTGTTCGGCGGCGAGGCCTACCGGCAGGAACTGCTGGTCCACCAGACCGCGGGTCGCATCGTCGCCGCCTTCGACCACGCCCGGCCGCCGTGGTGGTACCTGACGATCCTGCCGCTGCTGCTGTTCCCGTGGTTCTTCTGGCCTGCGACCTGGCGCGCCGCACTCGCGCGCGGGCAGTGGGCCGACCCGGGCCTGCGATTCCTGCTCCTGGCGCTGCTCCCGCCGCTCGCAGTGTTCTCGATGATCAGCGGCAAGCAGGCCTATTACGTGCTGCCGCAGCTGGCGATTTTCGCGGCGTGGCTGGCAGTGGTGACCGTCGGACGCGTGCGCGCCGGGCACGCGCGCGCCGGCCTGCGCGTCGCCGCGGTGCCGATCCTGGGCCTCGGCGTGCTGGTGACGGCGCTGCCGTGGCTGGCCGAGGCCGGGCGCATCCGCTCGGAGGTTCCGCTGGCCTTCGCCACCGCCGGCCCGTGGTACGGGATCGCGATCGTCGCGATCGGGCTGGCTCTGCTCGCCGGCGCCCGCGACGCCGCCGCGGCGATCCCGCGGCTCGGGCTCGCCTCGCTGCTCGCGACGGCCCTGTTGCACCTGCAGTTCACCGTCGCGGCGTGGCCGCGCTACGACCTCGCGCCGGTCGCCGACGTGCTCGCCGGCCATGCCGCCCAGGGCCGGACCATCGCCAACCGCGGTATCTACGAAGGGCAGTACCACTTCCTGGCCCGTCTGACGGCGCCGATCGTGGCAATCGACTACCACTCGGGACCGGACTTCGCGCGCGCGAACCCGGACGCCGTCGTCGTCGATTACGTCGAAATCGAACGTCCAGCCGACTGGCCCGGCCCGGCCCCGATCTTCCGCCAGCCCTTCCGTGGCGACTGGATCGAGGTCTGGCGGGCCTCGGACTGGCTGGCCGCCGGCCAGGCCGCCGGTCCGCCCGCCTATGCGGCCGATGCGCCGCCCTGAGGGCGGCGCAGCGGACAGACGTGGAGAGGTCAGCGCCTCGTCGTCGGGAGCGAATTGACGCGGCTCATTTGGAGTCCGCCTCCGGACTGCTAACTTGAGCTTCTTTGGGCGGAGTTCGATCGATGGCTCATGGGTTGACCACGGCGGCGGCGGAGAATCTTCGCTCCATGCCGCTCGACGAGGTCCAGGTCGACCGGCGGCTGGTCGTCCTGCGCAGCCAGGATGACGTGCGGCGCTGGCTGAAGCAGGGGCACGGCCATACCCTCGAGCCCGCGGGCGAGGTCGAGCGGAGCTCCAGCGCGGAGGCCTTGGCCCTGCGTCGTGACGATCCGGAGCTCGCGACGATCATCGAGCGGGCCGCGAACCTCGGGCTCCCCATCTTCGAGGCGGACGAGGTCGAGATCGATCCGGCGGCGCGCGACCTGCTGCCGGCGCCGGTCTTGCGCCGGCTCGGCGTGCTGCCGGTCGTGGCCTCGGGCCAGTTGCTGGCCGTGCTGATGAGCGACGTCGAGGCCGGGCACACGGTCGAGTTCATCGTGCGCCACCGCGTGGTGCCGATCCTCGCCCGCCCGAATCTGATCAACCGCGGGCTCTCGACCCAGTACGACCGCACCGAGGACGAGGCGATGATCCGCCGGCTCGGCCTCGACGTCCGCGGCGGCGTCGGCAGCGAGGTCCAGCAGCTCGAGGCCGAGCGGCTGTCGACCGAACAGCCCGTGGTCAAGATCATCGCCGACATCATCGACCGCGCGATCCAGCGCCGCGCCTCGGACATCCACATCCGGCCCGGCCAGGACACCTTCGAGCTGCTCTACCGCATCGACGGCGACCTGGTGCCGATCCGGCGCTTCCTGCCGGCGCTGCTGCCGGCCTTCGTCAGTCGCATCAAGGTGATCGGCGGCATGAATCTCGCCGAGCACCGCGTGCCGCAGGACGGCCGCGCCAGCGCGACCAGCGGCGACATGACCGTGGACCTGCGGATCTCGATCATCCCGACGATCCACGGCGAGGCGGTCGTGATCCGCATCCTCAACGCCGCCTTCGGCCTGCGCAGCGTTGCCGAGATCGGCTTCGGGCCGCGCGACGAGCAGCTGTTCCGCGACATCCTCGCGCGCAGCCAGGGCATGCTGCTGGTGACCGGTCCCACCGGCTCGGGCAAGTCGACCACGCTCTACGCGGCGGTGCTCGAGTGCCGCAAGCAGAACGTCAACATCATCACCGTCGAGGATCCGGTCGAGGCCAAGATCGACGGCATCCTGCAGGTGCAGATCAACCGCGCCGCGGGGCTCTCCTTCGCGCGCACGCTGCGCAACATCCTGCGCCACGACCCGGACGTGGTGATGGTCGGCGAGATCCGCGACCAGGAGACCGCCGAGATCGCGGTCGAGAGCGCGCTGACCGGCCACCTCGTGTTCTCGACGCTGCACACCAACAACGCCGCGACCACGATCACGCGCCTGCTGGATCTTGGCGTGATGCCCTACCTGCTGAAGTCGACCCTGCTCGGCGTGCTCGCCCAGCGGCTGGCGCGCCGCAACTGCAAGCACTGCAAGGTGCCCGAGCCGGTCGATCCACACGTCCGCGAGGTGCTGGGGATCGGCCCCGAGGAGACCTTCTGGGTCGGCCAGGGCTGCCCGAAGTGCGACGGCCGCGGCGTGCGCGGACGCATCGGCATCTACGAACTGCTCGAGGTCACCCCCGAGATCAGCGCCCTGATCGTCCCGGGCGCCGACGCCAACGCGATCCACGAGCTCGCGCAGAAGCAGGGCATGACTTCGATCACCCGCGCCGCGGTCGAGCTGGCCCGCGCCGGCGTGATCTCGCTGCAGGAAGCCTTCTCGGTCCGGGTCGACTGACTCGACGCCGCAGCCCAAAGGGCCCACGCCCTTCGGGCCGCTGCGGCCAGCCGGCGCAGAGCCAGGAATCCAGACCCCACCCGACGCCAGCGTCCACCGACCACAGCGAAACCGATGCGGGACTTCGAGAACTACCTCCGGTTGATGGTCGAACGGCAGGCCTCCGACGTCTTCCTGAGCGCCGGCGCGCCGCCGTCGATCAAGGTCGAGGGCGAGATCGCCGCGATCGAGCCCGAGCCGCTCGGCAGCGCCGAGGTGCGCGAGCTCGCCGAGCGCATGATGGGCGAGGACCAGCGCCGCGAGTTCGCGGCGACGCTCGAGATGAACTTCGCGATCGACCGCCCCGGCATCGGGCGCTTCCGCGTGAACCTCTATCGCCAGAAGGGCGAGGTCGCGATCGCGGTCCGCCTGATCCGCGACCGCATTCCCGGCTTCGAGGAACTGAACCTGCCGTCGCAGCTGAAGGACCTCGTGATGCTGCCACGCGGGCTGGTGCTGGTCGTCGGCGCGACCGGCTCGGGCAAGGCCACGACCCTCGCGGCGATGCTCGAGTACCGCAACGCGAACACGAGGAGCCACATCGTCACGGTCGGGGAACCGATCGAGTTCGTTCACCGCCACAAGCGGTCGATCGTCGACCAGCGCGAGATCGGCTTCGACACGCTGTCATACGACAACGCGCTCAAGAACGCGATGCGCGAGGCGCCCGACGTGATCCTGATCGGCGAGATCCGCGACCGCGAGATCATGCAGGAGGCGCTCGCCTACGCGCAGACCGGCCACCTGTGCCTGACCACGCTGCACGCGAACAACGCCTCACAGACGATGGAGCGGATCCTGAACTTCTTCCCGGAGGCGGCGCACCGGCAGTTGCTGATCGACCTCGCGGCGTGCGTGCAGGCGGTGG
Organism: uncultured Lysobacterales bacterium; assembly: GCA_937924195.1. Lineage (GTDB taxonomy): Bacteria > Pseudomonadota > Gammaproteobacteria > Xanthomonadales > Ahniellaceae > UDEA-SF1. The sequence goes on along the minus strand of CALDVP010000171.1, from coordinate 12,074 downwards.
TGTCGATGCGCCTCGTGCAGGGCGTCGACGGCCGCCGCGTGCCGGCGGTCGAGCTGCTGCTACGCACCCCGCACGTCGCCGACCTGCTCGAGAAGCGCGAGTTCGAGAAGCTCAAGGACGCGATGAAGCACGGCGTGGACGTCGGCATGCAGAGCTTCGACGAGGCGCTCTACCGTCTTTACGCCGCTGGCCGGATCTCGAAGGACGAGGCGATCGCCAACGCGGACTCGAAGACCGACCTCGCGCTGCGGATCCGGCTGGGCCAGGGCGCCACCGCCGGCGCGGGACTCGCGGTCGACGAGTCGGTCTGAAGGGCGCGGCATCGGCCGCAGCGCTTCGGCGTCGCCCCGGCATGACCTTCGTCACCGGCGCGTCGCGCGCGGCGGGCCTAATCTTTCGACCAACGAGGATGCCGCCTTCCGGCAATCCCGAGCGGAGAAGGGCCCCGATGCTGCTCGCAGCCGAGTCGATCACCAAGCAGTATGCGACGGTGCGTGCGGTCGAGGCGCTGTCTTTCACGCTCGATTCGGGGCGCATCCACGCCCTGCTCGGCCCGAACGGCGCCGGCAAGACCAGCACGGTGCGGATGCTGATCGGGCTGACCAGGCCTGATGCCGGCCGAATCGCCTATCACGCGCGCGCCGGCGTGCAGGGCCACGTCGCCGCGGACGAGCTTGGCTACCTCCCGGAGGAGCGTGGGCTCTATGTCGACCAGCCAGTTTTGGCGCAGGTGCTCTACCTCGCGCGCCTGCGCGGCATGGCAGGCGCCGATGCGCGTCGCGAGGCGGCACGCTGGCTCGAGCGCTTCGCCCTCGCCGATCGTGCCAAGGAGAAGGTCTCGGCGCTCTCGAAGGGCAACCAGCAGAAGGTGCAGCTGATCACCGCGCTGATCCACCGGCCGCGCTGCCTGATCCTCGACGAGCCCTTCTCGGGCTTCGACCCGATCAACCAGGAGCTGACCCTCGAGCTGCTGCGCGAGCTGCGCGCCCAGGGCGTCGGCATCCTGCTCTCGGCCCACCAGATGCAGCTGGTCGAGCGCCTCGCCGATCGCATCGTGCTGATGAACCGTGGCCGGCAGGTCATGGCCGGCACGATGGACGAGCTCCGGCGCGAGGCGGGCCTCGCGGGGCGGCTGACGCTGACCTTCGACGAGGCCGTGCCCGAGACGCTCTTCGCGAGTCTGCCAGGCGTCGCCGTGGTCGAGCGCCTCGCGAGCGACCGCGTTGCCTTGCTGCTCGGCGATCGTGCGGACCTCAATGCGCTGCTGGTCGGCATCGGACGCGGCGCGCGGCTAAAGGCGATCGCCTCCGAGGCGATCGGTCTCCACGAGATCTACCTGCGCGCGGTCTCAACCATCGAAGCGGAGGTGCAGCCGTGAAGCCGTGGTCGAGCGTCCTCACCGTCGCGCGCTGGGAGTTCATGCGCTACTTCAAGTGGAAGCAGGAGCTCCTGATGTTCGGGATCCTGATCGGCTTCTATGCGCTGCTCGGCTTTGGCCAGGCGGCGCTCGAGCTCGCCAAGCGCAACACCGAATACCAGGTCGAGGTCCTGAACCTTGCGGGCCTTCCGCTCGGCTTCGATCCGGCCTCGAACCTCAAGGTCAGCCGCATCGACCCAGGAGAGGAGGTTTGGTCGCGACGCAAGGTGGGCCTCGGTGAGATCGACGCGCTGGTGATCGTGCGCTCGGTCGACGCCGCCGAACTCATCGCGCACTCCGAGCCGCGCTTCATGGACGCGCTGCGCCAGACCCTCGACCGCGCCCGGCGCGAGCACGAGCTCGCCGCGGCCGGCGTCGCGCAGGCCGACTTCGAGCGCTGGACGCAGCCGATGACGATCGAGGTCAGCTACCACGAGGAGGGTCGCCTGCCGGCGACGCGCGCCGAGAAGGTCCTCGTGATCGTGTTCCTCGTGATGCTGCTCTCCGCGATCATGACCAGCTTCGCGTATTTTTTCGTCAGCATCACCAGCGAGAAGCAGGCGCGCGTGGCCGAGCAGATCGTCTCGGCGATCCCGACCCAGGCCTGGATCGACGGCAAGATCCTCGGCATCAGCGGCCATGGCCTGAAGAGCGTGCTCTACATCGCGCTGTTCGGCGGACTGGCGCTGCTGGCGCTGGCCAAGTTCGCCCCGGAGCTGATGGCGAAGGCCGGTGGCATCTCGCCGGACAAGCTCGCGGTCGGGCTCGCCTTCGTGCTGCTCGGAATCCTGTTTTGGAGCGCCTTCATGGCCGGCTTTGCGGCCACGATCGACGATCCGAACAACTCGGCGCGATCGACCGTGATGTTCGTCCCGATGCTTCCGGTGATCCTGGCCTTCCCGGTGCTCGACCACCCCGAGCTCGGCGTCGTCGCCTTCCTGTCGTGGATCCCGGTCACGTCGATGGCCTTCATGCCGCTGCGCCACGCGCTGACCGACGTGCCGTGGTGGGAGGTCGCCGGCAGCCTCGCGCTGCTCGCGCTGCTGACCTTCTACATGCGCCGCTACGCCAGCCGGATCTTCCGCGCCGGCATGTTCATGTACGGCAAGGAGCCGTCGTGGCGCGAGATGTGGCGCTGGATGCGCGAGCCCGATCCGGCGCAGTGATCGATCCGATCCGGATCGAAAATGACGTCATGGGATCTCGGGCGGCGTGTCGAGGACGGTCCGGCACAGGCGGGCGACGATCGCGAGCAGCGGACGCTTCGTCGGCAGCTCGCAGTCGATGAACCAGCGTGCACAGGCGAGTCGGCCTTCGAGCATTCGCACGGTCGAGGCGCAGTGACGGATCAGGTTCGCGGCGGCCATGGTCAGAAAGGCCTAGACCCAGGTCGGCGCATTGGCCTCGGTCAATCGGGCTGCGATCGCGGTGACCGCCAGCGCCGGCAGACCAAGACCGCCTTCGTCGGTGGGCGCGTCGAGCGCGAAGAAGCCGGCCTCGCGACAAGCGTCGAGTGCGGCGCGCACCTCCGGGATCACGACGGCACGGCCGTCGATCAGTCGTGGTTCCGCGATGTCGGACTTCGCCGCGTGCGGCGTCGTCGTCAGCCGCTCGGCGCGGAGCCGCTCCGATCATCGCCAGCTGGAGTCGGCTCGTGATGCAGTCCGGTCGAGACCAGCGCTGCGTGTACCACGGCGGCGAGACGATCGAGTTCCGGATCACGCTCGACCAGCCGCGGCGCGGCGTCGAGCGTGGCGTCGAGGGCGCGGGCGAGCAGCGCCGCGTGGGCCTCGATCAGCTTTGCCGCAAGGCTCGGCTCGAGGCGGCCAGTTGCGGCCAGGGCGGCCAGCAGCGCGCGGGTGTCGGTGGGCCAACCCGCAGGCGGAGTCGCGGCACCGGCAGGTGCCGCCAGGACCGCGGCCTGGGCGATGAACTCGATGTCGACGAGACCGCCCGGGCCCTGCTTCAGGTCGAGACGCGCCGCGTCCGAGCGGTCGAGATGGGCGCGCCAGCGCGCGCGCATCCGTGCGATCTCGGGATGCGGATCGGCGGCCCGGGGCGCCGCCAACACCGCGTCCCGCAGACCGCGGATGCGCGCACAGAGTGCCGGATCGCCGGCCACCGGCCGCGCGCGCACCAGCGCCTGGTGCTCCCAGACCCAGGCCCGCTCCCGCTGATACTCGGCGAAGGCCTCGAAGCTCGAGACGAGGATTCCCTTCGAGCCGTCCGGTCGCAATCGCGTATCGACCTCGTAGAGTCGCCCGGCCCGCGTCGGCGTGCCGAGCCAGTGCACGAGGCGTTGTGCCAGCTTCGCCATGAAGCGCGTGCCGTCGAGCGGCCGTCGGCCGCGGCTCTCGCGCGTGGCCAGCGCGCCGTCATAGATGAAAACGAGATCGAGGTCGGAGGAGAAGCCGAGTTCGCGGCCGCCGAGGCTGCCGTAGCCGATCACCGCGAAGCCGGCGGTGTCGTCCTCCGTATCGGCGATCTTCCCGTGTGCGGCCACGACCTCGCGCGCCGCGAGTCGTGTCAGTGCGATGAGCACCGCATCGGCGACGTCGGCGAGCCGTCCGGCAAGCACTGGCGCCGGATCCCGGCGTGCGAGCCATGCGAGACCCAGCCGGAACTGGGCGCTCTGGCGGAACTCGGTCAAGGCGACCAGTGCAGCCTCTGGATCATCAATGCGGATCGCGGCCATGGCAGTGGTCTTGAGTGCCGCGGCATCCGGCCATGCGGCATCGATCCGCGCATCGAGCAGGTCGTCGAGCAGCAGCGGATGCGCGATGACGCGGTCGGCCAGCAGCACCGAGCGCGCGAAGACCTCGATCACGCGAGCCATCGCGCGAGGTCGCTCGTCGAGCAGCGCGAGGTAGGTGGTACGACCAATGACCGCGGCGACGAGCGCCAGCCCACGCGCCAGCGTCGCGTCCGGATCGCCCGTCGCCAGGCTGGCCTGGGCCAGCGCCGGCAGCAGGCGTTCGAGGCGCGCACGGGTGCGGGTCTCGAGTGCCCGATGCGCGAGTGCCTGTACCAGCGTCGCGAGCGCGGCCCGGGCGGACTCGCCGAAGGGCACCGGCAAGGGCGCGATGCGTGCGTCCAGCGCGGCCCGTACCCAGTCTGGCGCCACGCTCGTCTCGGAGGCTTGCGTGCGGGCCGGAGCCAGCGTTTCTCCGAAAGCGGCCGCGACTCGCGTGCGGACCGCCGCGAGCCAGGTCGTGAACGTGTCCCAGTTGGGGTGTCCGAGTCCTTGCGCCAGACGTTCGCGAGACGCGGGATCGGCGGGCAGTCGATGGGTCTGCTGGTCGGCGAGCATCTGCAGCCGGTTCTCGACCCAGCGCAGCGCGTGGTAGTCGTCGCGCAACGACGCGACCAGCGCCGCGTCGAGATGTCCCGCGGCGACCGCGGCATCGAGCGCGGCGTGCAGTGAGGGGGTTCGCAACGTCGGCTCGCGGCCGCCGCGCGTGAGTTGCACCAGCTGGACGATGAACTCGATCTCGCGGATGCCGCCTGGTCCGAGCTTGACGTCGTCTTCGAGCTCGCGCCGCGCGACCTCTGCATCGATCATCGCCTTCATCGTGCGCAGGCCGTCGATCGCGTTGAAGTCGAGGTAACGCCGATAGACGAAGGGGCGCAGCGATTCCAGCAGCTGCGCGCCGGCGACGCGGTCGCCCGCGACCGGGCGCGCCTTGATCCACGCATAGCGCTCCCAGTCGCGGCCCTCGCGCTGGTAGTACTGCTCCATCGCGGCGAAGCTCAGCGCGATGCGGCCGGTGCTCCCGAAGGGCCGCAGGCGCAGGTCGACCCGATGACTGAAGCCATCGGCGGTGATTTCGCCGAGCAGGTGCACGAGCCGCTGCCCGAGCCGGGCGAACCAGTCCTCGTTGTCGAGCGGCCGCGCGCCATCGCTGGCGCCGGCCTCGCGGAAGCCCAGGATCAGATCGATGTCGGAGGAGAAATTGAGCTCGCCGCCACCGAGCTTGCCCATACCGATCACGACCAGCCGTTGTGGCGTGCCGTCCGGCGCGCGCGGCGTGCCGAAGCGCGCGACGAAGCCGGCTTCGAGGTGCACGAGCGCGCGCTCGAGGCAGCACTCGGCGAGATCGGTAAGGGCTCGCAGCGTGGCCGGAACGTCGTCGACGCCGAGCACGTCGCGAGCGACGATCCGCACGCCTTCGAGGCGACGGAAGCGCCTTAGGGCCGCCATCGCGTGGGCGTCGTCGACCGCCGGCCAAGGCGCGTCGAAGCGGGTATTCGGAAGGCTCGGGTCGTCGATCAGGGCATCGAGCGTTGCGATGGCCTGCGGCCAGCGCACGAGGGTGTCGACGACGAAGTCGCTGACGGCGACGACCGGTTCGAGGCGTGCGCGGAGTGCGGGGGTCGGGGCGGCGATCCCGGATTCATGGCAGGCCGCGGTGATGCGGTCGAGTCCTCGCGTCGGGTCGTAGGCGGTCGCGGCCATCGTCGCGACTGTAGCCGCAGACCCCTGGTGTGCCGGTGAGCCGGGTTCGCCAGCCGGCCGTCGTCATCGCGCTGGAATGGATCTCTGGCCGCGCGCGAGGGCCCAGAAAACAAAGCCCGCGCTCGGAAGCGCGGGCTTGGTTCCTCCCCTGCGGCTGCACAGCCACGGGCGCTGAGAACATACGTCCGTGACCGGTGCGATGCACGACGCACTGCAACACGCCGTCGCCGCACGGGAAGGGACATTCCGGTCCGGACCTGCGTATCCTTGACGATCCCTGCGCGATCCTCGGCGGGATTTCTGGTCACTGGAGGAAACCGATGCGCAAGACTTTCATCGCGGCGGCGATCGTGGCCGTCGCCCTCGCCGCGCCTGCCGCGGCCAAGCAGGCCTTCACGGTCGAGCGGTCGTGGGAGATCCAGCGCATCGGGGCACCGACGATCACGCCCGATGGCGCCCAGATCATCGCGCCGGTCACGCGCTTCGACGTCAAGCAGAACAAGGGCGACACCGATCTCTGGCTCTGGACCAGCGATGGCCGCAGCCAACGCCAGCTGACCCGCCATCCGTCGAGCGAGGGCTCGCCGCAGATCAGCCCGGACGGGCGTCACGTCGCCTTCGTCGCCCAGCGCGACGGCGATAGCGCGCCGCAGCTCTATGTGCTGCCGCTGGCCGGTGGCGAGGCGGTGCGTGTGACCAGCCTTTCGACCGGTGTCGCGCAGCCGCGCTGGTTCGCGGATGGCAGCCGGATCGCCTTTCTTTCGCGCGTCTGGGCCGATCTCGCCACGGACGAGGAGCAGGCAGCGCGCCAGAAGGCGCGCAGCGAGCGCAAGTCGAGTGAGTCGGTGTGGGATCGTGGCCCGATCTACTACTGGGACACCTTCGTCGACGACCGCCAACTGCACGTGTTCATGGTGTCGATCGACGGCGGTACGCCGGTCAATCTGACGCTCGGGACTGGGCATGAGCTGCCGCGCACGGCGGTACAGATGGACGGCATGCTCTACGACATCTCGCCGGACGGCCGTGAAATCGCCTTCGTGGCCGATTCGGATCCCGCGATCAACGCCTCGAACCTCGACGTCTACACGCTCGAGATCGGCAGCAAGCAAGCGCGCAACCGCACCGCCGGCAATCCGGCCGGCGACGGCGCACCGCTGTACAGCCCCGACGGCCGCTGGCTCGCCTACGCGCAGCAGCGGATCAAGGGCTTCTACGGGGACAACCGGCGGCTGGTGCTGATCGACCGCCGCAGCGGGCGCGAGCGCGTCCTGACCGAGGACTGGGATCGCTCGGCCGATGGTCTGGTCTGGGCCCAGGACTCGAAACGGCTCTACGGGTCGATCGACGACGCCGGCACCGTCCGCGTGTGGGAGATCCCGCTCGACGGCCGGCCGCGCCGCGTCACCGAGTCGCCGAGTTTCGGCTCGCTCGCGATCGCGCGCGAGCGTGGCACGCTGGTCGGCATCCGCCAGAGTTTCGTCGAGCCGCCCACGCTGGTTAGGATCGATCCGCGCAGCGGCGCGGCGACGAAGCTCTCGACGATCAACGACGCGCTGCTCGGCGACACCGCGTTCGGCACTTACGAGAGCGTGACCTACACCGGCGCCGACGGCCAGCCGATCCAGATGTGGGTCAACTATCCGCCGGGCTTCGATCGCAGCAAGCGCTACCCATTCCTGCTGCTGCTGCACGGCGGTCCGCACAACGCGATCACCGACGGCATGGCCTTCCGCTGGAACGCGCAGGTCTTCGCGACCGCGGGCTACGTGGTCGCGTGGCACAACTTCCACGGCTCGAGCGGCTTCGGCAACGCCTTCACCGATTCGATCAATCCGCAGCAGGACGACCTGCCCTACCGCGACACCATCGCAGCGGCCGAGTGGGCCAAGGCCCAGCCCTTCATCGACGCCGAGCGCATGGGCGCCGCCGGCGCGAGCTTCGGGGGCTATCTCGCCGCCATCGTGCTCGGCCGCCCGCATCCGTTCAAGGCGCTGGTCGCGCATGCCAAGGTCTACAACTGGTACACCCAGGTCGGCGCCGACTATTCATTCGAGATTCCGCGTTTCGGCGGCTGGTGGGAGCCTGCGCAGCGCGAGGTCTGGAAGACCGCCTCGCCGCACTATGGCGCTGCCAACTTCACTACGCCAACGCTGGTGATCCACGGGCAGAAAGACCTGCGCGTACCCGTGAACCACGGTGTCGAACTGTTTCATACCCTGCTGCAGAAGGGTGTACCGACCCGTTTCGTCTATTTCCCGGACGAGAATCACTGGGTGTTGAAGCCGGCCAACTCGGTGACCTGGTATCGGGAGGTACAGGACTGGCTCGCTCGCTACGTGCTCGGCCAGGGCTCGGAGGCCGGCGCGCGGCCTGCGACCGGCGGCCCGTCGGTGTTCGCGGACCCGCCCCCGGCCAAGTAAGTCGGATCGCAGCCGCCCGGGCGTGACCGGTCGGCTGCGCCCTCACCAAGGCAGCTCGCCGCCCTCGAAAGTCAGGAATCTTCCTGCATCCGCTGGGCCGACGCGGTCGAGCACCGTGATCAGGCCTCGGGCCGAATCGGCGACATCGATCGCGGCGTTGGCACCGCCCATATCGGTCCGCACCCAGCCGGGGTGGATTGCAAACACGGTCACACCCTGGTCGGCCAGCGCGTGCGCGAGCAGCCGCGTCCCCATGTTCAGCGCTGCCTTGCTGATTGCATAACTCGGCGTGTAGAAGGCATCACGTTCGGTGATCGAGCCGAGCACCGACGAGAGATTCATGACCTTCGCTGTCCCGGTGCGGGCGAACAGCGGTGCCACGGCCTGAGTCAGCAGCACAGGCCCCATCGCATTTACCCGGAACGCCTCCTCGAGATGACGCGCCTCGAGCGCGCCGAAGCGCTCCCGCGTCGGCAGCACGCCCGCGTTGTTGACCAGCACGTCGATCGACTCGGCGACCAGCGGCAACTCGCGAGCAAGTTCGTCGATCGAGTGCGGCCTGGCCAAGTCCAGCGGCAGTACCGCAAGGTGACCGGGATGGGCGAAGGCGAGGCGGTTCAGCTCGGTCGCGGCGCCCGGCTTGCGCGCGGTCGCGATGACGCGCGCGCCGCGCGCGAGGAACTGTCGGACCAGTTCGAGACCGATGCCGCGATTGGCGCCGGTGACGAGGATGCGCTGCATGGCTTGCCCTTGCGATCGATGGTCCGTCGATCGCCGAACGATCGACCGTGGGTGATCGTAGGCCGTCCGGACGAGCTCTGCATTGAGTTCACTCAAGCGCGGTGCGGCGGCCCGTCCGCCTCTGGGCCGCTCGTGCCCTCGATGACGTCGAGCGGATAGCGCGACCTGCGCCGCCAGCATCCGCTCGCCGTCGGCGATGGCCTTGCCGATCGGGGCGAGCTGGCGGTCGAGGACGCGGACGTCGCGGGCAGCGAGCCGCGCGTCCGTCGGCCGGCCCGCGATGCGCAGGCGCGCGAGATCCGCGATCGCTGCCTCGTCCAGCAGCACCGGGGATCCTGCGGGCGGCGCCTCGGGTGCCGGCTTCCCTGCACTCCCGAACAGGCATCGCAGCGCGACCTCGAGATCCGCCAGCGACACCGGTTTCAGCAGCCAGGCGTCGACGACGTAAGCGCGGGGCTGAGGCAGCGGTTGTCCAGCCGGACCGCCCTCCCCATGGGGCGCCGCACACGCTGGCACTTCGGCCTCGAACCAGAAGCAGTTGCCGCGGACCGTCTGCCGATCGATAACTCGCCGGCTGCGCGGTGCCGGATTGCGTTACCGACGGGATTCAGCGGCCCCTGGCGCAAGCGCGGGGCGTCGATGAGTACCCACGCCGGCACGCCGTCGCGCGGCGGCGAGAAGTGCGCCGACGGTGATGGCCGCGCCGATGCCGAGCGCGAGCGCAACGATCGTCGCGAACAGATGCGTGCTTACGCTGGAGGCCGCGTTCCGCGGCGATGCGCGCTGCGGGGCCGTGCGGGGTCGGCGCGCGCGTCGTCGCCGGCAGCAGCGTGCCGAGCAGCCTGGGCGGGCGCCATCGGCGCCGGCTGTTCAGGCCTGGAGCGTCCGCCGGCGTCGCCGCCTCGTGCTGCATCGCAAAATGCAGCCACCCATGTTCCGGATGATAATCAAACGTATGTTCGGAACGGGGGGGCGACTGGCCACTGCGGCTGGCGACCGGACCGGACTTCTTCGGCCACCTGTCGATCATTCCGGGAGGGAATGCCATGCGCCGTGCCTCGCTGTTCCTGATGTCCACCCTGTCCCTGTCGATCGGGACCGCACTTGCCGCCGACCGCGGCATCGTACCGAAGCAGCTCGCCGGCCCGCCGTCGGAGTTCGCGGCGATGGCCGCGATCGACCCGGCGGCGGCCGCGATCCAGTCCGCGCACGCGCTGTTGCGCGTCGGACCCGAGACTGCAGAGAATCGTGCGTGGCGCAGCGAGTTGGTGTTGCCTGCGATGGAGACGGGCAGCCGGATCCTCGTCTTCTCTGGCGGCGCCGAGCTCACGGTGTCCTTCGCGCACGGTCAACGCGACGCGGCCAAGTCGCTCGCGGTCGCCAAGACGCTGGCCGACGCGCCTTTCGGCATCGACGGCGCGCAGGTGCCGGCGGATCTCTACACGATCACCACCAAGAGCGACGGCCCGGTGCGCCTGTCGATCGCCGGCGAGGCCGGCACGCGTGGCGGCTTCGTGCTGGTCGAGGGCTCCGGCACGACCGAACTGGCTTCGTTCCAGACCCACCGTCGTCAGACGCTGGGCGACGTGGTCGAGATCGCCGCTCTGCTGACCGGCGAGGACGCCAAGGGCGGCGTAGCGATGGGACCGTCCGCCGGACGCATCAAGAGCGCGACGCTGCGCGTCGTCGCGCCGGACGGCAGCCGGCGCGATCTGCCGATGACCGCCGAGGCGCTGGCCGAAACGGCGAAGATGGCCGGCGCGCGCTACGGTCGCTTCGTCGCCGATCAGGCGGGTAGCTGGCTCGCGACCGTCGAGGTCCGCGGCGTCGATGCGGCCGGGCGCGAGATCCTGCGCACGGCCGAGCACGTCGTGCCGGTCGTCGTCGACACCCTCGACCTCACCAAGGGCGGTGTGGTCGTCGACGGCGCCTCGGAGCCGGGCGCCTTCCGGATCGCCCTGCCGGTCGCGAGCGCGAAATCGAGCCAGCACTATCGCGCCTACGCCGAGGTTTGGGGCAAGGCGCCCAACGGGGCCGACGCGCCAGTAGCCTGGATCGGCGGCATGGTCGTGCCCGAGGCAGGCCAGGCTGCGCTGCGCCTCGACGAGCGCTGGATCGCGCTCGCCGGCGCAAAGGGCCCGTTTGAGCTGCGTAACGTCCGCTTCGAGGACCCGGACCACTTCGTCACGCTGGTCGAGGCCAGCCGCCTGCCGCTGCCGTTGCCGGCCGAGGGCAGCGCGAAAGCGGCCGCCGAGGTCGTGGTCGATGAGGCGATGCGGATGGGTCCGAGACCGGCGGAGCTCGATCGAGCCAAGAACACGGGCTCGCGCCTGATCCTGGTCCATGGCTACTGTTCGGGCGGCGTCTGGCCGACCGCGCACTTCACGAATGCCTCCACCTTCCTCGACGCGAACCAGAACCGCACCAATGACCAGTTCGCGCGGCTGATCGCAAACTTCGGCGCGCAGTGGAATTCCTTCGGCGTGGTCGCGCACAGCCAGGGCGGCCTCGCCGCGCTGCACCTATACAACTACTACTGGAGCGGTCTCGACCGCGCGACCGGCAACCGCTTGATCCAGTCGGTCGGCTCGCCCTACCGCGGCACCAACCTCGCCGGCATCCTGGCCACCCTCGGCAACTGGTTCGGCGTCGGCTGCGGCACCAACGACAACCTGACCTATTCGGGGGCGCAGGCCTGGCTCTCCGGAATCTCGACGGCCTCGCGCGGCAAGGTCAATTACTACACGACCGCGTTCCGGACCACCAACTGGTGGACCAACGACTACTGCCAGATCGCGACCGACCTCGTGCTGTCGGACCCGGAGGACGGCACGGTCGAGCAGGTCAACGGCCAGCTCTCCGGCGGCATCAACCGCGGCCACACGGTGGGCCAGTGCCACACCGACAACATGCGGGATCCGGCGCAGTACCGCGACGCCGCGCGCAATTCGGTGATGAACACCAACGCCGCGCGTTGACGCGGGGCAAGCGATGCCGGCCGGCGAGGCCGGCATCGCCCGCGCCGGGCGACCGCCCT
>CALDVP010000170.1 GCA_937924195.1 uncultured Lysobacterales bacterium | reverse complement strand
GGTCCGGCCTCGTCCAGACGCCGAGCCAGCGCCAGCGATCCCCGAATGCCGGCGCCGGCGAAGACCAGTTCGGCGCCTTCGCCGATGCGATGGAACACGTATCGCGACCAGGGATTGCGGACGATCCCAGGGCCGCGCGCGAGCCGCCCCGCCAGCGTCGCCACCGTGAACGGCCGCTTCGGGACCGCGGGCGGCATCGCGGCCGAGCGGTAACGCGACAGGAAGCGCGCGGCGAAGGTCGCAAACTCGCCATCGTCGAGTTCGAGTGCGCGCCTGATCTCGGCACGCAGTCGCTTCAACTCCCTCGCGGACAGCTCCGACGGGCTCGCCGGCGGCGCGCGCGTCGCGTCCTCGTATCGCAGTTCATCGGGTAATCGCGATTCGACGTACTCGACGTACTCGATCGCCAGTTCCGCGAGCGACGGCGCACGCATCCCGACCGAGAAGGTAAGGCACTCGTCCTCGGCGATGCCATGGTGGGGTACGCCCGGCGGCAGGTACAGCATGTCGCCGGGTGCGAGCAGCCACTCGTGGGTCGGCTCGAAGCGTTCGAGCAGCTTCAGCTCGGAGTCGCTCCGAAACGATGTCGGTGCCTGCGGATCGGTACTGATCTGCCAGCGCCGACGGCCGTGCGCTTGAAGCAGGAACACGTCATACAGGTCGACGTGCGCGCCGACCGAGCCACCCGGCACCGCGTAGCTGACCATCACGTCGTCGATGCGCCAGGACGGTATGAACTGGAAAGCAGCGAGCAGCGCGCCGATCTCCTCGAACCACTTGTCGCAGTCCTGGACCAGCAGGGTCCAGTCGCGCCTGGGCAGGCGCGCGAAGTCGGCCGGCGAAAACGGCCCGCTCGATACCTGCCAGCGGTCGCGGCGACGGTCATGGCGGACGAGGCGGGCGAGCGATCCTTCCTCGCAGGCGACGCCGGCGAGGTCGTTGCCGTCGATCGGCGACACGAAACCCGGGAACGCACTGCGGATCAGCAGCGGACGCTGCTGCCAGTAGTCGGCGAGAAAGCGCCGCGCCGGCATCCCGAGCGGCGGCGCGCGGCGGGCGTCGCGCTCCATGGGGGTTGTGGCGCTCATCGCGGCGCCACGGCGAGTTCGGCCGCGAGCCCGACGTAGCTCGCCGGTGTCATCGCCTTGAGGCGCGCCCGCTCGGCTTCGGGCAGCTCGAGTCCGTCGATGAAGGCCGCGAGCGATTCGCGCGTGATCGCCTGGCCGCGGGTCAGCGCCTTCAGGCGCTCGTATGGTTCGGGCAGGCCATGGCGCCGCATCACGGTCTGGATCGCCTCGGCCAGCACCTCCCAGTGCTGCTCGAGGTCGGCCGCGAGGCGCTCGGCATCCGGCGAGAGCTTGGCGAGCCCGCGCAGGAGCGACTCGAGCGCGACCTGGGTATGGCCGAAGGCGGTGCCGAGTGCGCGCAGCACGGTCGAGTCGGTGAGGTCGCGCTGCCAGCGGCTGATCGGCAGCTTCGCGGCGAAGTGGCCGAATAGCGCGTTGGCGAGGCCGAGGTTGCCCTCGGCATTCTCGAAGTCGATCGGGTTGACCTTGTGTGGCATCGTGCTCGAGCCGACCTCGCCCGTCGCCAGCGTCTGGCGGAAGTAGCCGAGCGAGACGTATCCCCAGACGTCGCGGCAGAAGTCGATCAGTACCGTGTTCGCGCGTGCGATCGAATCGGCGAGTTCGGCGATGCCGTCGTGCGGCTCGATCTGCGTGGTCAGCGGGTTCCACGGCAGGCCGAGGCCCTCGACCACTCCGCGCGCCAGCCGTGGCCAGTCGACCTCCGGATAGGCCGCGAGATGCGCGTTGTAGTTGCCGACCGCGCCGTTGAGCTTGCCGGTCAGCGCGACGCCGGCGATCTGCGCGCGCTGGCGCGCCAGCCGCGCCACGACGTTCGCGATCTCCTTGCCGAGTGTGGTCGGGCTCGCGGGCTGGCCGTGGGTGCGCGACAGCATTGGAAGCTTCGCCCAGGCCGTTGCCATCCCGGCGAGGCGGTCACCCACACGGTCGAGTGCCGGCAGCAGCACCCGGCTGCGCGCGTCCTCGAGCATCAGCGCGTAGGCGAGGTTGTTGACGTCCTCGGAGGTCAGCGCGAAGTGCACGAACTCCGAGACCGCAGCCAACGCCGGGCGCGCCGCGATCCGCTCCTTGATCCAGTACTCGATCGCCTTGACGTCGTGATTGGTCGTCGCCTCGATCGCCTTGACCCGGCGTGCCGCGTCGAGGTCGAAGTCATCGACCAGCGCGAGCAGGAACGCGCGGTCCGCGGCCGCGACCGGGGGCACCTCCGGAACGTCCGGGGCATCGCTCAGCGCGAGCAGCCAGGCGAGCTCGACGCGTACCCGCGCCCGCATCAGGCCGGATTCGCTGAAGATCGGCCGCAGCGACAGGATCTTGCCGGCGTAGCGGCCATCGAGGGGAGAGAGGACTTCGAGCGGATCGAGGGACATCGCGGGCGGTGCCGGGAGGGGGTCGCATCAGGATACCGGCTGCTACCGGAGACCACCGGCTGCGACGAGTCCGGACCGAAGGGCCCGAAACCGAGGACCTATACTTTCAGGCTCCCTCCACCCACCACCGGGCAGACGACGATGAGCGGATTCCGCATCGAACGCGACAGCATGGGCGAGCTCAAGGTCCCCGCGGAGGCGCTCTACGGCGCGCAGACCCAGCGGGCGGTGCAGAACTTCCCGATCTCGGGGCTGAAGATGCCGCGCGAGTTCATCCGCGCGGTGGGACTGATCAAGGCCGCATGCGCGGCGGCGAACGCCGATCTGGGCTACCTGAAGAAGCCGATCGCCAAGGCGATCGCGCAGGCGGCGATGAAGGTCGCGAAGGGCGAAGTCGACGACCAGTTCCCGGTCGACGTGTTCCAGACCGGCTCCGGCACCAGCACGAACATGAACGCCAACGAGGTGATCGCGCACCTAGCCGGGACGGTCGGCAAGGACGAGGTCCACCCGAACGATCACGTCAACATGGGGCAGTCGTCGAACGACGTGATCCCGAGCGCGATCCAGGTGTCGGGCTGCCTCGCCACGCGCGAAAAGCTGATCCCGGCGCTGCGGCAGCTCAAGGCGACGATCGACGTGCGCGCCAGGGAGCTCAAGCGCACGGTCAAGACCGGGCGCACGCACCTGATGGACGCCATGCCGATCACCTTCGGCCAGGAGCTCTCGGGCTGGTCGGCGCAGGTCGGCACCGCCATCGAGCGGATCGAGGACACCCTCAAGCGTCTCGCTCGCCTGCCACAGGGCGGCACTGCGGTCGGGACCGGCATCAATGCCGACAAGCGCTTCGGGCCGCTGGTGGCCAAGCATCTGAGCGACTCGACCGGCTTCCGCTTCGCCTCGAGCGCGAACCCCTTCGAGAACATGTCGGCGCAGGACTCGGCGGTCGAGCTGTCCGGTCAGCTCCGCACGCTGGCCTGCGCGTTGATGAAGATCGCCAACGATCTGCGCTGGATGAATTCGGGCCCGCTCGCCGGCATCGGCGAGATCGAACTGCCGGCGCTGCAGCCCGGCTCGTCGATCATGCCGGGCAAGGTCAATCCGGTGGTCCCCGAGGCGGTGACGATGGTCTGCGCACAGGTGATCGGGAACGACACCACGATCACGATCGCGGGCCAGTCCGGCAACTTCCAGCTGAACGTGATGCTGCCGGTGATCGCCTACAACCTGCTGCAGTCGATCGAGATCCTCGCCAATGCCTCACGCCAACTGGCTGACGCCGCGATCGCAGGCTTCAAGGTCAAACCGGATCGGATCAATGCCGCGCTCGGTCGCAATCCGATCCTCATCACCGCCTTGAACCCGGTGATCGGCTACGAGAAAGGCGCGGCGACCGCGAAGCAGGCTTACAGGCAGGGCCGCCCGATCCTCGAGGTCGCGCGCGAGGCCACCGGCATGAAGGAGGCGGAACTCAAGAAGTACCTCGATCCGCTGCGCCTCGCACGAGGCGGCATCGTCGGCGATGGCCCTGGATCCTCCGGCGGTTGATGGCGGATGTCGCGCATCTCGAGCGAGCCGCGCCAGGTTCTCGCTGCCTGGTTGCCGCAGAGCGAGTCCGAGCTTCTCGTCTGGTGGCCGGTCCTGGTTCTACTCGTAGCGGTGTCCGCGCTGTTTTTCGCCGAGGCGCGACGCGGCTTGCGCACCGGGCGGTTGCGGTTCCGCGGCGGAGAGCTTCACGGGCGTTGGGCCAGGTTCGGGGCCGTCGTCATGATCGGGATGGCACTGACGGGTGCGCTGATCGCGCTGCGTGGGCTGCTGCATCACCTGCAGGGATGACCAGTATGACCCGAGGGACGGCACGGTCCGCGATCAATCGCCGAGGCGCCGACGTACCTCGGCCGAAGCCGCGAGCAGCACCGCGCCGACCAGCGCGCCGATCCAGGTCGCCGGATTCGTGACCAGCGACTGGGCGGCGGAGACCAGCGACGCCGCGATGCTGGTGCTGGCCGGATCGAAGCCGATGCCGAAACCCGCGCCGTCGAACCACGACCAGCTGCCCGGCAGGATGCTCGTGGTCAGGCGCAGGAAGACGTGCTGCCAGTAGAACTCGGCGCCGTCGCGGAAGACCCTGAGCACGCCGAGCCAGGTCAGCATCAGCCCCGTCAGCGCCGGCAGACCGATCGCCCACAGGAGCGGGCGCTGGCCGGCGAAGGCGGAGCACAGCAGCATCCAGCCGACCATCGGCAGCGACCACAGTGCGGTCAGTGGCACCATCGCGAAGGTGGCAGCGAGCACCGACAGTGGCGAGGCCGGGCCCCAGATGGCCGTGACGGGGTTGAGTCCCAGCCACAGCGCATAGCCGCTCAGCACGACGAGGAATACGAGGCCGAAGGCGACCGAGACCGCCCAAGCAATCAGTGGCGCGACGAATACCGCGCTCGCGGCCTTCGATAGCACGGTCTTCGCGTCCGAAACCGGGAGTGACTTCCAGAACAGGACACTACGGTCGCGGCGCTCGTCGAAGAGCGCGCCCAGCAGGTAGAACAGGACGACGAAGTAGAGCGCGGCCTGGACCAGCACCCAGAGCCCGCCGAGCGCGACATCGAGACCGCCGCCCAGCTTCGCCAGTTCCTCGGGGCCGAGGCGGCCGATCAGCTCCGAGACCGGTACGCCGTCGATCACGAGTCCGGCTTTCGGGCCCTTGACCATCGCGGCTGCGATACCGACCAGGGTCAGCAGCGTGAACACCGCGCCGACCACGATCGGCGTCCACAGGAAACCGGCGCGGTTCTCCTGGTACTCGCGGCGGAGCAGGGTGACAAAGGCATTCATCGGGGCGCTCCGGCGGCCGTCTCGGGCCGCTGCATCATGGCGACGAAGAGGTCGGCGAGTGCCGGCTGGCGGTGCTCACCGAGGGCGGCGAGGCGTGCCGGGTCCGCGCCGTCGAACAGGAATACGCTCTTGCCGAAGACCTGGCGCTCCGACAGCGGCCCCAGGGCCAGCGCGGCCTCGCGCTCGCCCGGTCCGACCATGACCTCGGCGAAGCGCCCGCCGATCGCGTCCATCGGCGAGTCGAGCACGATGCGCCCGTGGCGGATGAACAGCACGTCGGTGAGGATGTGCTCGATCTCCTCGACCTGGTGCGTGGTGACGAGGATGGTCTTCTCGGCGTCGAAGTAGTCCTCGAGGAGCGCTTGGTAGAACTGCTTGCGGTACAGGATGTCGAGGCCGAGCGTCGGCTCGTCCAGCACCAGCAGGCGCGCGTCGATGGCCATCACCAGCGCGAGATGCAGCTGGGCGATCATGCCTTTCGAGAGTTCGCGTACGCGCAGCGCGGGTTTCACCTCGGTGCGGGCGAGAAAGCGCTCGCAGGTCGCGCGCGAAAAGCGCGGATGCACGCCCTCGACGTAGTCGAGCGCCTCGCGCACTCGAATCCAGCGCGGTAGCACTGCGACGTCGGCGATGAACGAGACCTGCTCCATCAGGCGCTCGCGCCTGCGACGGGGATCCATCCCGAGCACGTCGAGCCGACCGTCGACATCGGTCAGGCCCAGAATGGCCTTGAGCGCCGTGGTCTTGCCGGCCCCGTTCGGGCCGATCAGCCCGACGATGCGGCCCGCCTCGACGCGGAAGCTGGCGCCGTCGAGGGCGAGGGTGCCCTTGCGGCCGTACTGCTTGCGGAGATTCTCCGCGGTGATCACGACGCTCATCGCTCGCCTCCGGTGCGTTCCAAGGTCTCGCCGACGAGGTCGGCCACGTCGAAGCCGAGCCGCTGGATGCGCTCCCGCAGCGATGGCCACTCGTCCTTGAGAAAACGCTCGCGCTCGCGCGCGAGCAGGGTCTCGCGGGCGCCCTCGGTCACGTACAGCCCGAGTCCGCGGCGTTTTTCGACCAGCGATTCGTCGACCAGCTCCTGATAGGCCTTCGAGACCGTGATCGGGTTCAACTGGAACTCCGAAGACACCTGCCGCACCGATGGGAGCGCATCCCCGGGTTTCAGGGCGCCGTCGAGAATCATTGCCACGACCCGTTCCCGAAGTTGGCGGTAGATCGGGATATGGTCGTTCCAGCTGATGGTCATGGTGTTGATTCCGGATACCGTGCCGAAGGGTGGCCTGGGCGGGACCGTCCACGGTCCGCCAGCCTACGACGGACCCGGAGCCTCCCCGGACTCGCCTGCCGCCGCGCGCCTGCTGGCGCGGTCGCCCGCCGTCCCGACCATGCCTGGCCGGCCGAGGGACTCATTGCTCGACGCTGCCGGAGGGGTTGCCGAACGAGTAGTACGGCATCGTGAAGCGTACGCTGGACGCGGCGCGAATGACGAACCGGCTGTTGCGGCTGGTCTGGGCAGCGGCGACCTGCTCGACCGCATGTGCGGCCGCGACCGTCGCAACCGGCTCGACCGGGCCCACCGTGGCCGCGACCTCGACCGTCGGCAGGCGCGGCAGCACCCGCCCGTCGGCGATCCGCTCCCGAGGCAGCGGGCCGGCCAGGTGATCGAACTCCGGCGTCGAATCCGGGGTCACGATGATCATCGGCATCATCGGCAGGCCGCGGCCGGCGGCGCGGGCGAGGTCGGCGGCATCCGGCGCCACGGTGACCATCGGGAGGATCGGCAGGTGGCCGGCGGCGCGATGGGTCTCGGCCGTGGCTGCCGCGGACGCGAACCCGATCGCCAGCGCCATGGCGGTCGTGATCAGCTTGCGGGTGCGAGGGGTGGTCATGGCAGCTCCTTTGGCGTTGCGTTGGACCGGTGTTGTAGTTCACTATAACACCTAATCAAGCGCTCTCAAGCGGGTCCTGCCATTCACCCGCCCCTGATGACCCTTCGCGGACCATCCACTTGGGTGCTGCATCCATCAATCGAGGACCAAAGGTATGAAGATCAGAGGCTTGCGTACGATTCTGGGTGCCGCCCTGCTGGCGCCGATGCTGGCAACGGCGGCTGAATGCGGTGTCCTGGAGGGTGCGTCCTTCCGCCCGTTGGCGGAAAAGGAGCCCGTTCCGCTGTGCGAACGCTTCGGCGGCGAGGTCTTGCTGGTGGTGAACACCGCCAGCAAGTGCGGCTTTACGCCGCAGTACGAGGGCCTCGAGGCCCTTCATCGACGCTATGCCGCGCGGGGTTTCTCGGTGGTCGGCTTCCCGTCGAACGACTTCATGGGACAGGAACCGGGTTCCGAGGAGGAGATCCGCGAGTTCTGCCGCACCAGCTTCGGCGTCGAGTTCCCGATGTTCGAGAAGGTCACGGTCAAGGCCGGCAACGCCGTCCCGTTCTACCAGGCGCTCGCGGCCGGCGCGGGCGGCGAGTTTCCGCGTTGGAACTTCCACAAGTACCTGATCGATCGGCAC
The DNA here is from genome assembly GCA_937924195.1 of uncultured Lysobacterales bacterium. Taxonomy (GTDB): domain Bacteria; phylum Pseudomonadota; class Gammaproteobacteria; order Xanthomonadales; family Ahniellaceae; genus UDEA-SF1. The sequence continues at coordinate 2,577 of CALDVP010000170.1, read as the reverse complement.
GGCAAGGTCGTGGCCAGCTTCGGCAGCCGCGTGAAGCCGGATGCGCAGGAGCTGGTCGAGGCGATCGAACGGGCGGTTGCCGAGCCGACGCCGGCTGGGGCGCCGCCTGCGCTCTGAGACGCGTCCGGTATCGGGCGTTCGAGTCGCAACCGGCGCGGGTGGCGGCTGGCGCTCAGAGGCGCCGTTGGATCGCTCTGATCCCGGCGCCCAAGAGTGGGACGTACTGGTACAGACCGGCGGCCGCATTCCAGTAGTCCTGCTGTAGCAGCACGCGACCGTCGGCGTCGAAGCGCAGGTGGCTCATGCCGATCGACCACGTGTCGCGCCCGCGTGCGAAGCGCTTGAAGCGGATCATCATCCGCCAGCGTAGGTAGTAATCGCCGCGGCCGTTCGCGACCTCGTCGTCGATCTCGACTCGGCAGGCCTCGACTGCCGAGGCGCTTTCGTGCAGGTAGCGCCCCAGCGCCGCCCGTCCCTCGATGGTCTTCAGCGTATCGTCGAACCAGACGCGCTCCGCGTAGGTCGCGTCGAGCATGCGTTCGACCTTATCGGGGGCGAAGGTCCCGAAAAAAGTGCGGAATCGGCCGAGGGCATCGGCCTCGGCGCGGCTCCCGGGCTCGAGCGGAGCGCCGATCTCGCGCTCGATCCGGGCAAGTGCCTCGGTATAGCTGGTCATGGCAAGGGTTCCGACATGTCGGGCCGGGATCATGATCGCCGAAGATCGGCGCCCCCGCGTTGATACGATGTGGTCGCGCTGGCGCTTGCCTGAACCCCGATCAACCGACACCGGGGTTTGCAAGAACCTTCGGTCGCATCCGCGCTCACCGAGGCCGCGTTTGCGTTGCCAACCCGGCCCCGCGAGAATCCGTCGTCCCGCCTTGGACCGCCGGCCTGAGCGCCGGGCCGCCCCCTCGATATCCCCCAGGAGTTCCCATGAAGACGCTTGCCCGCAACACCCTCGCCCTCGCCCTGCTCGCCGCGTTCGCGGCCGGTCCCGCGATCGCCCAGTCGAAGATCACCAAGCTCGAGACCGAGAAGCAGAAGGTCAGCTACATGGTCGGCATGATGTTCGGCCAGCAGCTCGGCTCGATCAAGGACGAGGTCGATCCTGCAATCGTGGCGCAGGCGATGAGCACGACCCTCGCCGGGGAACGGACGCTGTTGACCCAGGAAGAAGCCCAGGAGGTCAGCCAGGAGTTCTCGCGCAAGATGCAGGGCAAGATGGAAGCCGAGCGCAAAGCGGCGGCCGATAAAAACAAGGCCGAGGGCGACAAGTTCCTCGCCGCGAACAAGGGTAAGCCCGGCGTCAAGACCACCGCCTCGGGCCTGCAGTACCAGATCGTCAGCGAGGGCAAGGGTGCCAAGCCGACCGCAAACGACACCGTCCGCGTCCATTACACCGGCACGCTGCTCGATGGCACCAAGTTCGACAGTTCGGTCGATCGTGGCCAGCCCGCCGAGTTTCCGCTCTCGGGCGTGATCCCGGGTTGGACGGAAGGGCTGCAGCTGATGCCGGTCGGCAGCAAGTTCAAGTTCTGGATCCCGGCCAACCTCGCCTACGGTGAGCAGGGCACGCCGGGTCCGATCGGGCCGAACCAGACGCTGGTCTTCGACGTCGAACTGCTCGACATCGTCAAGCCGGCCGGTTCCGCTTCCGACAAGTAAGCAAGCCGCGAGCGCGCGTTCGCATCCGTTGGGATGCGAACGCGCAACGCGCCGCCCCTCCTCGGACATCGGGGCCTCGCGTGGCGGAGCCGCGCAGGAGCGCGCGGAGATGACCGGGCTGGCTACGGCGGCGTGCGCAACCAGAAGGGGATCCGTTCGATGCGCGTCACGATCTTTGGGACCGGCTACGTCGGTCTCGTCACTGGTACCTGCCTCGCCGAAGTCGGCAATGAGGTCGTCTGCGTCGACATCGACGCCGGCAAGGTCGAGCGACTCGAGCGCGGCGAGCTGCCGATCTACGAGCCTGGCCTCGTGGACCTGGTCGGTCCGAACCACAAGGCCGGTCGCCTGCGCTTCACTACTGACGCCGCGCTCGGCATTGGGCACGGCGACGTCATCTTCATCGCCGTCGGGACCCCGCCCGACGAGGACGGCAGCGCCGACCTGCGCCACGTGCTGGCGGTCGCGCGCACGATCGGGCAGCATCTCGAGCGTCCGGCCGTCGTGGTCAACAAGTCGACCGTGCCGGTCGGCACCGCGGAAAAGGTCCGCGACGCGATCGCCGCCGAACTCGCTCGCCGCGGTGTCGCGGTCGAGTACGAGGTCGTCTCGAACCCCGAGTTCCTCAAGGAAGGCGATGCGGTCAAGGACTGCATGCGCCCGGATCGCATCGTGATCGGTGCCACCAGCCCGCGCGCAATCGAACAGTTGAAGACGCTCTACGCGCCGTTCAACCGCAACCACGAGCGCATCGTGCTGATGGACGCGCGTTCGGCCGAGCTGACCAAGTACGCCGCGAACGCGATGCTCGCGACCAAGATCAGCTTCATGAACGAGATCGCGAACATCGCCGAGCGCGTCGGTGCCGATGTCGAGCTGGTGCGCCACGGCATCGGCTCAGACCCGCGCATC
>CALDVP010000169.1 GCA_937924195.1 uncultured Lysobacterales bacterium | reverse complement strand
GCTCAGGAAGCGTTTGCCGCGATGTTTCCGGCACCACGCCAGCGTTGGGTCGACGCGATGGCGAGCCAGGAGCGGGACATTCGCCGGATCCCGCACGAAACCCTGGTGATCCACGGCCGCGAAGACCGCATTATTCCGCTGCAGAACTCGCTGACGCTGGCGCAGTGGATTCACCGCGCGCAGCTGCACGTGTTCGGCCGCTGTGGCCACTGGACGCAGATCGAACACGCTGCGCGTTTCAATCGCCTCGTCGGCGACTTCCTCGCGGAAGCCGCTGCGGACGAACCGCGGCCGCTCGATTCCGCCGAGATTGCCATGGAGCCTTTGCCATGACCCCGGAACTCATTGACACGCTGGGCGACGAACTGTACGACGCGCTGACTTCGCGTCACGTCGTCGAGCCGCTGACGAGCCGCTATGACGAGATCACCATCGACGACGCCTATCGCATTCAGCAGCGGCTCAACGCTCGTCGGCTGGCCGCCGGCGAGCGCGTAATCGGCAAGAAAATCGGCGTGACGAGTGAGGCGGTGATGAACATGCTCGGCGTCACCCAGCCCGATTTCGGCATGCTCACTGACGCCATGGTCTACAACGAGGGCGAGGCGATTCCGGCCGCACGGCTGATTCAGCCCAAGGCCGAGGGCGAGATCGCCTTTTTACTGAAGAAAGATCTCGCCGGCCCCGGCGTGACGGCGGCCGACGTGTTGGCCGCTACCGAGGGCGTCATGGCCTGCTTTGAGATCGTCGACAGCCGGATCCGAGACTGGAAGATCAAGATCCAGGACACGGTGGCCGACAACGCCAGCTGCGGCGTGTTCGTGCTTGGCGATCGTCTGGTCGATCCGAAGGGCGTCGATCTGCACGCGTGCGGCATGGTCCTGGAGAAAAACGGCGAAGTCGTGGTCACCGGAGCCGGCGCGGCCACGATGGGGTCTCCGCTGACAGCCGTTGCGTGGCTGGCGAACACGCTGGGCCGCATGGGTGTAGCGCTTTCGGCCGGCGAGGTGGTGCTATCGGGTGCGCTTGGGGCGATGGTGCAAGTCAAGGCGGGCGACAGCCTGCGCGTGACCATCGGCGGCGTCGGCGGCTGTTCGGTCCGCTTCGTCTGACACCACAAGGAATCGATGATGAAAAAGATCAAGTGCGCCGTGATCGGCCCCGGCAACATCGGAACCGATCTGCTGGCCAAACTCAAGCGCAGCCCGGTCCTCGAGCCGGTGTGGATGGTGGGTATCGACGCCGCGTCGGATGGGCTCAAGAAGGCTCGCGAGATGGGCCTCAAGACGACCGCGGGCGGTGTGGACGGTTTGGTCCCGCATATCACGACCGACGGCGTGCAGATCGTCTTTGACGCCACCAGCGCCTACGTGCACGCGGAGAACGCGCGCAAGGTCAACGCCTGCGGGGCGATGGTGATCGATCTCACGCCCGCGGCCATCGGTCCGTACTGCGTGCCGCCGGTGAACCTGAAAGACCACATCGGACAACGCGAGATGAACGTCAACATGGTCACCTGCGGCGGGCAGGCGACCATCCCGATGGTTCACGCAGTCAGCCGTGTGCAGCCGGTGCGCTACGCCGAAATCATCGCCACCGTTTCGAGCCGCTCTGCAGGACCCGGCACGCGAAAGAACATCGACGAGTTCACGCGCACCACCGCCGCCGCGGTTGCGCAGTTGGGAGGGGCCGGGCAGGGCAAGGCCATCATCATCATCAACCCGGCCGAGCCACCGATCATCATGCGCGACACGGTGCACTGCCTCGTCGAGGGTGCGCCGAAGGCATCCGAGATCGAGGCGTCGGTACACCGAATGATTGTCGAGGTGCAGAAGTACGTGCCAGGCTACCGTCTCGTCAACGGTCCCGTGATCGACGGTGACCGCGTCTCGGTCTACCTCGAAGTCGAGGGCTTGGGCGACTACCTGCCCAGATACGCCGGCAACCTCGACATCATGACAGCCGCCGCCGCGCGTACCGCCGAGATGTTCGCCGAGGAGATCCTCGCCGGCACGCTCAAACTCGAGCCGACACCTGCCGCGGCGGTGGCCTGAGCCAGAACCGGCGGATCACGAGGCATCGACGATGAACAGCCCCCTCAAAGGACGCCGCGTCACACTGCACGAGATGTGCCTGCGCGATGGCATGCATCCCAAGCGTCACCAGATCACGCTCGAGCAGATGACCGCTGTAGCTCGCGCGCTTGACCAAGCGGGCGTGCCCCTGATCGAGGTCAGCCATGGCGACGGCCTGGGCGGCGGCTCGGTCAACTACGGGTTCCCGCGCCATAGCGACGAGGAATACCTGCGGGCGGTGGTGCCGCTGGTTCGGCGCGCCAAGATCTCCGCGCTTTTGTTGCCCGGCATCGGCACATTGGACCACTTGCGAATGGCGCATGACATCGGCGTGCACACGATCCGCGTGGCCACACACTGCACCGAAAGCGACGTCGGCGAGCAGCACGTCAAGCTCTCGCGCAAGCTGGGCATGGACACGGTAGGGTTTCTGATGATGGCGCACATGGCCACTCCCGAGCGGTTGGTCAAGGAGGCGCTGCAGTTCGAAAGCTACGGCGCCAATTGCGTCTACATCACGGATTCCGCTGGTTACATGCTGCCCGAGGATGTCAAGGCTCGCGTCGGCGCGGTGCGGGCTGCGCTCAAGCCGGAAACGGAAGTGGGTTTCCACGGGCATCACAACTTGGCGCTGGGTGTGGCCAACTCGATCGCCGCCATCGAGGTCGGCGCCAATCGCATCGATGCCGCCTGCGCCGGTCTGGGCGCGGGTGCCGGCAATACGCCCATGGAAGTACTCGTTGCGGTGCTGGATCGCATGGGTGTCGAGACCGGGGTGGACGTTTGGAAGATCCAGGACGTGGCCGAGGATCTGGTCGTGCCGATGATGGATTTTCCGATTCGAATCGACCGTGATGCGTTGACACTCGGCTACGCGGGCGTGTACGGCAGCTTTCTGCTGTTTGCCAAGCGCGCGGAAGCGAAGTACGGCGTGTCCGCGCGCGACATCCTCGTGGAGGCTGGCCGGCGCGGTCTGGTCGGCGGCCAGGAAGACATGATCGAAGACGCTGCGCTGACGCTGGCCAAGGCGCGCGGGCTGCTACCGGCCAGGGTCGCCTGAGGAAGGGCATGTATGGCTCTGGAAGCGAACGTCATCGATCGTCTGGCCGAGCACTTGGAGCGTTGCCAACTCGAGGTGCGGGACACGACCAAGATTACCGACGAGTATCCGGACCTCGACTGGCAAGACGCTTACGCGATTCAGGACCGGATCCTGCGCCGCAAATGCGCCCGTGGGGCGCGGCTCGTGGGGCTAAAGTGCGGTCTGACCTCGCACGCCAAAATGAAACAGATGGGTGTGACGGATCCGGTGTTTGGCTTTCTGGTGGACGAGTTCGCTGTCCCTGCAAGCGGCAAACTCGAAAGGAGGCGACTGATTCATCCGAAGGTCGAGCCGGAGATCGCCTTCGTGCTGAAGCGGCAGTTGCAGGGTCCCGGTTGCCATGTCGCGGCGGTACTGGCGGCCACCGATTTCGTCGTCCCGGGTATCGAGGTCATTGATAGTCGTTACCGTGACTTTAAGTTCGATCTGAAAAGCGTGATCGCGGATAACACCTCGGCGGCGAATTTCGTGATCGGCGGTGTTCCGATGCGCCCCGACGAGGTCGATTTACGCACCCTCGGCGTAGTGATGGAAAAAAACGGGCAGGTCGTTGCGCTCGGTGCGGGAGCATCGGTGGTCGGCCACCCGGCTGCTGCCGTGGCCATGCTGGCCAATCACCTCAGTCGACGGGGCCAGTGCATCCCCGCCGGAGCCTTGGTCCTGTCGGGCGGCGTTACCGAGGCAGTTGCCGTCGACGCAGGTGATCATGTCGCGCTGCGAGTGCAGCACCTCGGTTCTGTATCTTTGCGGTTCGTTTGAGGGAGGAATGCCGTGCCATTCGCCCAGATATATATGATCGAGGGTCGGACAGAAGCGCAGAAGCGTGCGGTAATCGAGAAGGTCACGCAGGCGTTGCACGAAGCCGTCGGCGCACCGGTGGAGAACATCCGCGTGTGGATTCACGAAATGCCGAAAGCCAACTGGGGTATCGCGGGAGTCAGCGCCAAGGACCTCGGCCGGTAAGCGGTCGCCCGATGTGCAGGATCTGCACGTCACGCCCGTTCGCGCAGGCGATTGGATTGCGTCGCGGATGCGAGGCTTTTTGTCGTCGTAGATGGATTTCCAGCTGCGTGACACCGCGATCAACCGCCCAATCGCCCTAGCAGGCTGTTGAAATGCGCATGAATTTCGGCCTTCCGTGGTGGTGCGCAAGCGCGAGGCGATGGTTACCGGTAGCGCCGAGTGCTTGTAGAGCCA
>CALDVP010000168.1 GCA_937924195.1 uncultured Lysobacterales bacterium | reverse complement strand
AGCGACGCTGTTCGTCGCCGACCTCCACCTTGGCAAGGACCAGGTGTTCCGCGAAGCCGGCCTCGCGCTGCCGCAAGGCAGCGGGGCCGCCGACCTGGTCCGGCTGTCCGTCCTCGTCGCTCGCCACTGCGTGAGCCGGCTCGTGGTCCTCGGCGACCTCGTGCACGCCAGGACCTCCGCGCGCGCCGAGTGGATCGGCGAGTTCGGCGCGTGGCGCGATGCGCATCCCCGCCTCGCGGTGGCACTCGTCCGCGGCAACCACGATCGTCACGTCCCGCACTGGCCTGACATCGACGCGATCGCCGACGGTGCCATGCTCGGCCCCTTCGTGCTCCGTCACGAGCCGGCGGCAGACGGACGCGGGCATGTGCTGTGTGGGCACATGCATCCGGGTATCGCGCTGCGCGATCGTCATGGACCGCCGATCCGGCTGCCGGCCTTCTGGTCGGGTCCGGCGCGGACCGTGCTTCCGGCCTTCGGTCGGCTGACCGGGCTCGCGTCCCGGTCGGCCAACGCCGACGACCGGATCATCGCCTGCGCCGGCGATCGCCTCGTCGAGCTGTCGCGCTCCCAGGGCCGCGCGCGCGCGAGCCAGCCCCGCGCCATGCGCGCCAGCGAGGCCTCGCTTGCCGGATCCCCGGCCACTTCGCGGACATCGCGCCAGGCGAGCGCCAGCGATTCGGAGGACACCACGAACGCCTCGGAAACGGTCGCGCGGACGACGAAGCGCACGTCGTAGTGCCAGTGGCCGAGCTCCGCGCCTCGGGTCGGGATCCAGTGCCGGTCGAGATCGAAGACCTCCGGCTCTACGACGAGGCCTGGCAAGCCGGATTCCTCGCTCGCTTCGCGGAGCGCCGCCAGCGCGAGAACGCGGTCGCCGTCGAGGTGCCCGCCGGGTTGCAGCCAGCGGCCGAGCTTGGCGTGGTGCGTGAGCAGCGTCCGCCGACCGTCGGCCGAAACCAGGAAGGCCGAGGCCGTGAAATGGCCCACTGCCTGCGAACGCTCCCGGCAGTCCGGATGTCGGCGCGCGAAGTCGCTGAAGCCGCGGGCCACGCGGGCACGCGCGGGGTGCCGCGTCGCGTAGGCCTCGAAGAGCGCCAGCAGAGCGCTGCGATCATCGTCGATCATCCCGGCCTCCATCCGGTCGGTGCCCCACCGCCAGCGACCGGCGCCGTGCTTGCCGGGTCCCGAACCGTCCCGTATGGTACGCGGCTTCCGTCATCCGCCCGGGCGCCGCACGCGGCTGCATCGGGTCCACCACGCAGTCCTAGGGGGAATTGCCCATGCTGTTCTGGCGCGTCAAGCCGGTCGACCAGATCCTCGCCACGGCGGAGAAGAAGCCGCTCAAGCGCCAACTCGGCGCGCTGCAACTGACGATGCTCGGCATCGGCGCAATCATCGGCACGGGCATCTTCGTGCTGACCTCGGTCGCGGCGCAGGCCGCCGGGCCGGCGATGATGATCTCCTTCGTGATCGCGGCGGTGGTCTGCGGCCTCGCCGCTCTGGCCTATGCGGAACTGGCCTCGATGGTTCCGGTCGCCGGCAGCGCATACACCTACTCGTACGCGGTGATGGGCGAGGTGGTGGCCTGGATCGTGGGCTGGGCCCTGATCCTCGAGTACGCGGTCGCGGCCGGCGCGGTGTCGGTTGGCTGGTCCGGCTACATCCACGGCATCCTGCACCAGATCGGGATGCCGCTGCCTCCCGCGCTGATGGCTGGTCCTTTCGACACGGTGACCCTAGCCGACGGCACGACCGTCGCCGGGACGTTCAATCTGCTGGCGGCGCTGTGCGCGCTTGCGATCACCCTGCTGCTGGTGCTCGGCACCTCGAAGAGTGCCAAGTTCAATGCGGTCCTCGTCCTGATCAAGGTCGCCGCACTCGGGATCTTCATTGCACTGGCGTTGCCGGCGATGGATGGCGCCAACTTCACTCCGTTCATGCCGAACGGCTTCTGGGCAAACGAGCGCGAGATCGCCGGCACGATGCTGACCGTTGGCGTGACCGCCGCCGCGGCGACGATCTTTTTCGCCTACGTCGGCTTCGACGCGGTATCGACTGCAGCGGAGGAGACCGTCAACCCGCAGCGCAACATGCCGATCGGCATCATCGGTTCGCTCGCGATCTGTACGCTCATCTATCTGTTCGTCGCGGCAGCGGCCACCGGTGCCGTCGGCGCCGCGCCCGACGGCGCGCTGGCCAACTCGAAGGAACCGCTGGCCTTCGTGCTGCGCGAACTCGGCTATCCCTGGGTCGGCACCGCGGTGGCGCTGGCGGCTGGTCTCGCCCTGCCCTCGGTCGTGCTGATGATGATCTACGGCCAGACCCGCATCTTCTTCGTGATGAGCCGCGACGGCCTGCTGCCCGATGCCCTGTCGAAGGTCCACCCGCGTTTTCACACGCCTTATGTGATCACGCTGATCACCGGCGTCGCCGTCTCGATCTTTGCCGGCATGTTCCCGGTGCGCACCCTCGCCGACATCTCGAATTCGGGCACGTTGTTCGCGTTTGCAATGGTCGCGCTCGCGGTCTTCGTGCTCCGTCGGACGCAACCAGAGCGGACCCGCCATTATCGCGTGCCGGCCTACTGGCTGGTCTGTCCACTTGCGATCGCCGGGTGCCTGTTCCTCTTCATGAACCTGTCGGGCAAGACCGAGCTGTGGTTCCTGTCCTGGGTGCTGCTGGGCATCGCCGTCTACCTGATCTACGGCATTCGCAACAGCCACATCGCGACCGCAAACACCGGTGGCCAGCCGCTCAAGCTCGGTGCGGGCCCCGTGGTCCTCGCGCTGGCCCTCGCGGCGACCTCCGTCTCGATCTTCCTGTGGACCCTGCGCGAGAAGCCGGTCGATGTCGAGAAGGTGATCCAGGTCGAGGCGCCGGCGGCACCGCCTAGCGGCTGATTCGCGTTGCCTGTGCCGGCCTCAGCGAAGGGCGCATCGACCGATGCGCCCTTCGTCGATCTCCGCCCGCGCCGTCCAGTCGTGGCGCCTCGCGATTTCATCCTGCATCGGCCCGATCAACGCTCCTCGACGCGCAGTCGCTCGGGTGAGGGAGGGCACGACCCGGGAGTCCCCGAGCGAGCAGCCACATCAGACCCGGAAGGTGCAAGCGCGGCGGATGCTCGTCGGAAACGGCTCCGAACCCTGCCAGAGACCAAACGACTGGCGAATGATCGTCAGTTTGCGGAGGCAGCTC
>CALDVP010000167.1 GCA_937924195.1 uncultured Lysobacterales bacterium | reverse complement strand
TCGAGGGCGAGCGCCTCCGGCAGGCCGGGCCCGGGATCGACCTCGCCGAGGCGCTGGCGAGCGTGCCCGGCATGGTCGCGAATCCGCGCTGGAACTTCGCCCAGGACACCCAGCTCTCGATCCGCGGCCACGGCGCGCGCGCGACCTTCGGCGTGCGCGGGGTGCGGCTCTACGTCAACGGAATCCCCGCGACCGCGGCCGACGGGCAGGGTCAGATCGGCCACGCGCCGCTCGCCGCCGCGACCGCGGTCGAGGTGATCCGCGGACCGCTCGCGGCCCTCTACGGCAACGCCGCGGGCGGCGTGGTCAAGGTCGAGGTCGATCCGCTGGCGCCTTCATCGACGCGCCTCGGGGGCGCCGCCAGCACCGATGGCGGGCGCGCCGGCCTCGTGCTCGGGCGGGCAGATGGCGAGTCGGGCGTGCGGATCGAAGCCACGCGCTTCCGGACCGACGGTTTCCGGCCGCAGAGCGCCGCCGAGCGGCGGCAGTTCAACGCCGTCGCCGCGACCCGAATCGCCGACCGCTGGCGTCTCGATGCGAGCCTCGCGGTACTCGACGTGCCGCGCGCCGAAGACCCGCTCGGGCTCACGCCGGCCGAGTTCGCGCGCGATCCGTGGACGACGAATCCCAACGCGATCGCCTTCGACACCCGCGAGCGCGCGCGCCAGCGCGAGCTCGGCCTCGCACTGCGGCGCGACGGCGACGGCGTCGAACCCGCGCTGCGGGTCGCGGGCTACGCTGGAAGGCGCACGGTCGACGGCTTCCTCGCGATCCCGGTCGCGGTGCAGCAGAGCCCGCTGTCGGGCGGCGGCGCGAACGCGATCGTGCGCGACATCGGCGGGCTCGAGGCGCGCGCCGCGTGGCGCGCCGGTCCCGCGCTGCTGACGCTGGGCATGAGCCACGACCGGCTCGACGAGGACCGGCGCGGCTTCGAGAACTTCGTCGGCAGCACGCTCGGGGTGCGCGGGCGGCTGCGTCGCGACGAGACCAACATCGTGCGCAGCAGCGACGCGCTCGCGAAGGCCGAGTTCGACCTCGGCACCGAGTGGCTCGCGATCGCGGGCCTGCGGCAGTCGCGCGTGCGCTTCGAGAGTCGCGACCGCTTCGTCACCGCAACCAATCCGGATGATTCGGGCGCGCGGTCGTGGACTGCAACGGTGCCGGCGCTGGGCCTCGTCCACGCGCCATCGTCGGTCCTCGCGTGGCGGGCGTCGGTCGCGCGCGGCTTCGAGACGCCGAGCGTGATCGAGCTCTCGTACCGGCCCGACGGCAGCGCCGGGGTCAATTTCGACCTCGAGCCCGCGCGCACGCGCCAGCACGAAGTGGGCGTGCGTCGCCGGCTCGGGCCGTGGTCGCTCGACGCGGCGCTGTTCCGTGACCTCGGACGGGGCGAGATCGTGGTCTCGCGCTCGCAGGGCGGTCGCGCGGCGTTCCGCAACGCCGGCCGCACCCGCCGCGACGGGGCCGAACTCGCGCTCGGCTGGGATCCGGGGGACGCGTGGCGCGTCGATGTCGCCGCGACCTTCCTCGATGCGCGTTACACCGAGAGCGTCCCACCATGCCGGCTGCCGCCCTGCCCGCCGGGCGCGCAAGGGCTCGAGGCCGGCAAGCGGCTGCCCGGGATCCCGCCGCGCCAGCTGGTCGGGACGCTCACGTGGCGGCCGTCCGATGGGTGGCGGGCGTGGGCCATGCTCGCCGCGCGCGATGCGCTCCCGGTCGACGACCGGAACAGCGCCAGCGCGCCGGGCCACGCGCGGCTCGACCTCGGCCTCGCGTGGGCGCTCGTGCTCGCATCGGGCGAGCTCGACCTGTCGTTTCGGATCGACAATGCGCTGGATCGCGCGCTGGTCGGCTCGGTGATCGTCAACGACGGCAACGGCCGCTGGTTCGAGCCGGCCCCGCCGCGGCGGCTGTGGCTCGAGGCCGGCTGGCGGTGGTAGCTGAAGGCGCCCCGCTCAGTTGTCGTCCTCGAAGCCATCCGCGAAGACCATGTACGGCAGCTCGTAGGCGCCGATGTCTCGATCGCGACCATTCGTGCGCGGATTGCCATCGAGGTCGAATTCGTCGGCACCCATGGCACCGTTTGCGGCATCCAGCAAGGGCGAGTCCAGTCGCAGTCGGAAGTTGTCGGCAGCGGCATCGATGAAGCCGGGCGACGCGGTCGAAATGTTGCCGTCGCTGTCCGTTGGGGTGCCGATGTACGAGCTGATGAGGTTGTGCGAGAGCCTCAGGAAGTTGGCTGGGGTGAACTCCAGCTGCGCTCCCTCGTTCTGATGGAAGGCGTTGTTCGCGACGATGTTCGAGAAGAAGCTGTCGATGTAGACGCCCGCCATCGGGCAGTTGATCGCGGGGCAGCGGTTGCGCGCGATCGTGTTGTTGAACAGCGTGACCGACGAGTTGCCGGGCAGGGCGATACGGGCGGCGCAGGGTCCGTTGGCGCAGGTGTTGTCGAGGATCAGGCTGTTCATCAGGTTCAGGCCGTTGGCGCCCTGGACCAGGATGCCGCCCGGGCTCTCGCTGTTGGTGGCGTTGTTGTTGCGCACGATCAGTCGATGGAGCTTCACCGAGTCGCCTCCCGCCACGCGCAGGCCGCCGAAACCGTTCCCGGAACCGCCGCGGATCGTCAGGTTTCGGACCTCGACCATCGCGTTGAAGTGCGTGCTCGAGCTCGACAGATCGAGCACCCGGCGCTGATTCACGCCGTCGAGCACGCTCAGGTTCGGATCGGTGGTCTCAACAGCGCAAAGCAAGTAACCGGCCATCTGCCAACCGCCGCTGATCACGAGGCGGAAAGGTTCGGCCGAGGTATGGGTGAAAGCGGTCGTGCCGCTCGACATCGTGTAGGTGCCGGGCTGCAGCCGGATCTCGTCGTTCTGGCCATTGGTCGCGGCTTGGGTCAGCGCGTTCTGCAGCGACGGTCCGTCGTGGACGCAGAAGACCGCGGCCTGGCCCGCAGCGGGCAGTCCCAGCGTGGTGGCGAGCAGGAAGATCGTGGCGAGGCGGCGCATGGTCGGACTCCGGGATCGTCGACATCGACGACACGGGAAATGCGCGGGTGCCGGCAAATCGAACGCGGGAAGCGCCGCCGGCGGTGGGCTCCCCGGGGTGCGGCGCCGGAACCTCAGTCGAAGCTGGCGGTGGCCCAGTGCGCGGCCGGACGCCGCAGTTCGACCAGCCCGAGGATCGCGAAGTAGACGGCGCCCATCGCCAGCGCGCGCCACGGCTCGGCCTCCCAGACGCCCTCGCCGCGGTCGGGCCAGATCGCCTCGAGCAGTGCGGCGTCGATCCCGCCGGCTCCGATCGGGACCACGACCGAGGCGAAGCCGAGCCCGAGGAACAGCAGCGCGCTCAGGATCGAGCGTCGCCGACCGTAGGCGAGGTCGAGCGCGGTCGGCCGGTGGAACAGCGCCTGGCCTCGGGCGACCATCAGGCCGATCAGCAGCCAGCCGATCTCGGCGCCGCCGAAGGCCCACCACAGCCCGAGGGCGAAGAGTCCGTAGACCCCGACGACGAGCCCCAGCGCGAGCCGGTGGGCGCCGCGCGCGGCCAGTTCGGTGACGATCGTGCCCGAATGGATCACGAGGAACTCGGCCAGGATCACGCCGACGCCGAACTTGGCCCACGCGCCGTCCTCGAACTCGCGCGGCCACCACCAGGCGGCCACGAAGAAGGCCGCGGTGGCGAAGCACAGCGTGGCCGTGACGAGACGACGGAGGGTCTCTCCGAGGGTCGGCGGCGGCAGGCATTCCGCGAGGGTCGGGGACGGCGCGGAGGGTGATGACGCGCCATCGGGTCTGGCTACCATTGCACCGGATCTCGAGGGTGGGGAGATGGAACACGACGAGCCAGCGCGGACCGATCGAACGCGTTCCCGGGCCGCATCACCGGCACCCGACCTCGCCATGCTGGTCGCGGCGATGGCCGACGGCAGCGAGGCGGCGCTGGCGCAACTGTTTGGCCAGTGCTTCGACCGAGTCTACGGCATCGTATTCCGGATCCTCCCCGACCCGGCGGATGCCGAGGAGGTCGCGGTGGAGGTGTTCCACCAGGCCTGGCGATCGGCGCGCGCCTACGACGCGTCACGCGGCACGGTGCCCGGCTGGCTGGCCTCGATCGCGTGGAGCCGCCACGAGTAGCGCTCCGAGTAGGCAGACCCCTGTCTCGGTACCATTCCTGTGGGCGTCAGAGCAGCGGGCTATGGATTCGAATCGATCGTCACGAGACATGCAGACGAGCGCCGTCTTCGAGTCGGCGGATCTCGTTCTTGCTGCGCTCGTCTCGTCGATGGTTGCGGGTTCCGAGGGCGCTCTGGCCGAGTTGTTCGACCGATGTTTCGATCGGGTCTACGGCATCGTTTTCCGAGTGCTGCGTAACGGGGCGGACGCCGAGGAGGTTGCCATGGAGGTCTTCCACCAGGCCTGGCGCTCGGCGCACACCTACGACGCGGCCCGTGGAACGGTCACGGCTTGGCTGGCCGCGATCGCCTGGAGCCGTGCGACCGATCGCCGCCGCCGCGTGCGCGGCGCGGCCGATGGCATGGGCTTGCATCCGTCGACCGCCGACGCCTCGTATCAGGACCATGAAGACCTGGCGCAGTGTCGATGGTTCGAGGCTTTCGAGGCCAACCGAACGCTCAGTACCGCGGTCCGCGCCTTGAGTTCGGCGCAGCGACTGGTCCTTGGCCTTGCCTACTTCGAGGGATTGTCCCATTCCGAAATCGCGAAGGAGACCGGATTGCCGATCGGCACGGTCAAGTCGCACGCGCGACGCGGGATCGAGGTTTTGCGCGGGGCGGTCACGGCCGAGTCGACCCTGGACGGCGTCCGTTTTTCGGGGTCCCATCAGACCCAAGGTAGCGCGGCAAGCGCCGCGAACGATTTGGACCAGTCATGAATCGTGACGATGAGCGAATCAATGGCGCGGATCTGGTCTTTCTCGCGCTCGCGATCGACCCGCTGCCCCCTACTCGTGCGATTCGGGAGCGGGTCCGCGAACGGCTTCTCGCGAGGGTTGCCGGTACGGGAGGCCAGGGCGCCGTCGGCACCCGTCTCGCGGAGGGCGAGTGGCGGCGGCTGCTCCCGGGTATCGAGATCAAGCGCTTGTGCGTGGAACCCGAGCAGGGCCGCGAAACGTGCCTTTGGCGGCTCATGCCGGGAGCGGTGATACCCCCCCATCCGCACCCCATCCGCGAAACCTGTCTGGTCGTGGTCGGTGACGTCGAACTCGAAGGCGTGACATGGACCCGCGGTGACTGGATCGAAATCGAGGCCGGCGCCGACCATGGGTCGGTGCGGGCCAGGACCGAATCGCTGCTCCTGATCTCGAGCGCGCCGCTGCCGATCTGAAGCGTCTCGCGGACCGTGTGCAGAGCTACGGGCGAAGCGCGCCGCGAACGCGTCGCCAGGAAGCAGGCAGTCGCGCCCATGCCGAATCGGCGGCGTTAGGGAACGCGGCCCGGGCATCGGCCAGCCGCGGTAGCCGATCGACCAGTTGCTGGAATCGGGCCGCCGGCGACGATCTCGAGTGGCGAGCACCGCCCATCCCGTCTGGGCGACCGCCCGTCGGCGAGGTCGCCAGACTGCATCCGATCCCCTGAGCTCCCTCGTAACCCAAGCTAGGACCGTGGCTCTCACGGTCGGCTGTCGACGAAGAGGGTGCGGATGGCGAGGCGAACGGTTTGCGGTCTTCTCTCAATTGGTTGTCTGGCGCTGGTATTGACTGCCTGTAGCGCTCCACCCGCGCGGGTGTCGAGCAGCCCGGAGCCGGCGCCGCAGCCCGCGCCGACCACGATGGGGGTGACGGCTGAGGTGGTCGATGTCCACGACTCCGGGCATGACGACGCTGCACACGCGCATCGCCATCGAGACGCTGCGTCGCACGTCGGGGGCGACGCAAAGCCCCACCCGATGGAGCCGGCACCGAAGCCAGAGCCGAAGTTAGAGCCGAAGCCAGAGCCGAAGCCAGAGCCGAAGCCAGAGCCGAAGCCAGAGCCGCTTGGCGCCTCGAACCTTGCCGTGCCAGCGCCCGCCACCACGGCACCCGCAGCGGCGCCCGTGTCGGCCCGCGAAGCCAGTGACGGGCTGCGGCGCCTGCAGGGGACTCTGCGCCTGACGGGTGTCGGTGCTCAACGGATCGACGCGGAGGACTATCGGGAGGCCGTGGTCTGGTTCATCCCGGATGGCGAGACCGCCGTTCGCGCCGGCACCTACACGATGAACACTCTGCAAAAAGGATTCGATCCTTCGGTCCTCGCGGTCCCGGTCGGCAGCACGGTGCGTTTCCCGAATGGAGATCCGATCTTGCACAACGTCTACTCCGAATCGACTGGAAATCGATTCGATCTGGGGCTCTACGGTCCCGGCGAGGCACCGGCGCATCGGTTCGACCGACCGGGCGTAGTCGACGTGCATTGCAACGTCCACCGACGCATGCAGGCGAAGATCGTCGTCGTCGAGAGCGCCTACATCGCCCGCGTCAGCGCGGGGGGGCGCTTCGATCTCGACCGCGTCCCCGCGGTTCCCGGCCGGCTGGTGGCCTGGCATCCTCGCGGTGAACGGACCGAGCGCCCGGTCGCAGCCGATTCGACCGACGGCTTGTCGATCGAGGTGCTGATCAGGCGTCCGCGCGCCGACGCCTTCGCCGAGGGTTCGCGTCGATGAGCGCGGGCCGCAGCCTCGTCGTGGTCGCGGTCGTGACGGCCGTCCTCGTCGCCGGTACGACGGTCGCGGTTTCCTGGGTTGCGAGCGAGCGTGCTGCCTCGGCGCTCCGCAGTGACCTCTCGGAACGCGTGCGCTCGGTGAATGCCCTGATCGAGCGCGAGCTACGTGAGGGGCTCGTGCAGCGCGTCGAACGCATCGGCGCCGACGCCCCGTTCGCGAGCTACGTGGCGGCGAGCCTCGGCGAGGAGGGTCTGCTCGACGCCGAATCGCTCCGGGACCTGCTCGAAGAACGCGCCGAGCAGTATCGGATCGAACGGCTCGCAGTGCTCGACCTGACCGGTCGCCCCCTGGTGGCGACCGATCCTCGTCTGCAGCGGCGGTTCGACATGGCCCAGCAGCCCGCGGTGCGCGACAGCATCCGGCACGGCCGCACCGGCACCAGTTTGATTGCCGATGAAGAGGGCTTCGATCTTTTGTCGGTATCGCCGATCGTTAGCGGCGGCGCGGTCGTCGCGCATCTCGCGGGAACCGCGCGCGCAGATGGCGTCTACGCGCGTCGACTCGCCGATGCGCTTGGCGCGCCGGTTGCCCTGACGTCGAGCGCGTTTGGGGCGAATCGCCGCCTGGTGCTCGCGGAGGGCGACCGACTCGAGGACTGGGAGCTAAGACTCGCCGATCCGCGTTCAGATGCGCTCCTCCGCGAACCCCTCTTCGATGCGCAAAACGGCCCCGCACTGCTGGTCGCCACCGATGGACCCGGGAGTCGGGCGCTGTGGCTGATCCAGACCGGCGGCTTGCTGGCCGCCTTTGCCGCCGCGATCGGAATCTCGGCGGTCGCGTTGTGGGTCTGGCTCTCCGTCTTGCGACCGCTTCGGGATCTGCCGGCGGTGTTACGCCGTATCCCCGCCGGGGACTACCACGCCGACCTGCCGATTCGAGGTGGCAGCTTTGCGCGCGAGGTGTTGAGTGGTCTAGAGCGCTTGATGGTCTGGCTGCGCAGCCGACGCTGATCTCTCGTCAAGGAGTAGATGCACATGAAACAAAAGTCGAAAGGGCACAATCGGAGGGCTTTGGCCCTGGCGGCGTTGACCGCGATGTCACTGTCGCCGATTGCGGCGCTCGCATCGACCGGCGGCAAGTTGCTGCTGACCGGTGGTGTGAGCCAGATCGAGGGTGCTGCGGGCGGGGGCCTGACGCCGTGGGCCGTGATCGGCGGCTACGGAACCGAAGGCCAGTTCGGGGCCCAGGCGTTCTACACGCGCGTTTCGACCGACGACTATCGACTCGGCGTCACCGGGCTCGCGCTCGGCATCTCGGACCGCGTCGAGCTCAGCGTCGCGCGCCAGCGCTTCGACACGCGGGATGTGGGTGCGGCGCTCGGGCTCGGGCGCGGCTTCCTGCTCGAACAGAACGTCTACGGCGCCAAGCTGCGGCTCGTCGGCGATGCAGTGCTCGACCAGGACACCTGGTTGCCCCAGGTCGCGCTCGGCGTACAGCACAAGCGGCACCGCCAGGGGGACATCGTCCGCGCAGTCGGGGCGCGCAACGCGAACGGTACCGACGTGTACCTGTCGGCCACGAAACTGTTTCTCGATTCGAGCTTCTTGCTCAATGGAACCCTGAGGCATACCCGCGCCAACCAGGTCGGCATCCTCGGATTCGGTGGGGATCGCCGCGCGTCGGCGAGCCTGCAGCTCGAGGGTTCGGCAGCCTTCTTGCTCCGCCGTGACCTCGCGGTCGGCGCGGAGTATCGGTTCAAGCCCAACAACCTCGGCATCGCTCGCGAGGACGACTGGTGGGACGCGTTCATTGCCTGGGCGCCGAGCAAGCACGTCTCGCTGACCTTGGCCTATGCGGACATCGGCAACGTCGTCATCCGCGACGATCAGCGCGGTTGGTACCTGTCCGTGCAGTTCGGTTTCTGAAGGAGAGATCTCATGCGCAATTTCGCCCGATCGATGCTGGTGGCCCTTGCCGTGATGTGGTCGTGGTCTGCCCTCGCCGACGGCCAGTCACCGATGGCCCCGGCACCGGCCCATCCCGAACTGCGCCCGGTGCTCGAGGCCTTCGGCGGCGTACCAGGACTCGAGGCCTTGATGGATGATTTCATGGCGGGACTACTCGCCGATCCGCGCACGCGGCCCTTCTTCGAAAATGCCGACCAGGACCGCGTCAAGCGACAGCTGGTCGAGCAGTTCTGCGTGATCCTGGGCGGCGATTGCACGTACACCGGACGCAACATGCGCGAGTCCCACGAGGGTCACGTGATCACGGCGGCTCACTTCAATGCGCTCGTCGAGGTGCTGCAGGACTCGATGAACCGACGCGGGATTCCGTTCCGCGCGCAGAATCGATTGCTGGCCAAGCTCGCGCCGATGCACCGCGACATCGTCAACGAGCCGCCGCGTCGCTGACGACGCGATGGCTGTGGTTCAGGGGTTGACGAGCGGTCACCAGCGGACGTCGACCCACACCAGGCGGTGGTCGGAAGCTTCGACCCAGTCGTGGCCTTGCTGGTCCGACCGCGGCCAGAACACGCCCGCGCCGACGACCTCGAGGTCGCGCGACGGCAGCGCGTAGTCGACGCGCAGGTTGCCGACGCGCGGGCCGAAGGCGCCGGTGTCGAGTTCCGGGTCGCCGCGATGCTCGAGGTTCGAGCCGCCGTCGCGCGCAGCGGATTCCGCGCCGCCGCTGCCGCGCGGCAGCGGATCGGGGTGTACGCGCGGATGTTCGAGCAGCTGGCGGATGCCGAGTCCGACGCTGTTGCCGTCGTTCGGGTCGGCGTTCTGGTCGCCGAGGATCACGAAGCGCGCGCCGTCGGCAAGGCCGCCTTCGACCCCCGCGTCATCGATGATCCAGGCGGCGCGCTCGCCGCCGGCGATGTAGTCGGCAAAAAGTCGGATCTCGTCGTGGTTGCGCGCCTGGTTGCGGCCCTCGGGGCCGTCGAAGGCCGGCGGCGTCGGGTGGCTCGCGAGCACGTGGAGTTCGCCGAACGGGGTTGCGACCGGCACGTCCCAGTGGTTCTTCGACGACAGCCGGAGCACCGACCAGACCTCGTCCGGGTGATAGGGCGTGCCGTCGGGGTTCATCGGCCGCAGCGCGCCGGGCATCGCCGACCAGCGCAGGTGCTGGAAGGTGCGCGCGCGCTCGGCGTCGATCGGGAAGCGCGACAGCAGCAGCATCGCGTACTGGCCGGGATGGCGGCCGTAGCCCCAGGCGTCATTGGGACCATCGGTGCTGCCGTCGCCATCGAGGTCGAGTCCCGACGGCTCGCCGGTGTTGACCTGCGTCGCGAAGCGATGCGCATAGCGGATCGGCGCATTGCCGAACTGGCCGACCTCGAGGTAATCGCGCTGGAACAGTGCGGCGGCGCGCAGCGCGTCGTCATGATCGATCTCGTTCAGCAGCAGGATGTCCGGGCGCACGTGCTGGATCACCGCGGCCAGCTTGCGGGCCGACTCGTCACCGGCGGCCAGGCGCGCGATGACGCCACCTGGCGCGTCGTCATTGAGCGCGATGTTGTAGCTTGCGATCCGGATCGATGTCGGGCGCGACTCGGCGGGCTGCGGATCGGGCGCTGATGTGGTGCAGGCGGCGAGCATCGTCAACACCGCGGCGGCAAGGGGTGGGCGCATCGATCGGCTCCGGTGGCGTCGGGCATCGCGGAAGTCTAGTCGCCGACCCGGGCGCCCCGGCGACACCACCGTGACTTCAGCCGGCACAATCGCGCCGTTTCCGCCACCGGTGCCCTCGCCATGCTCATCGAGACCTTCGGAACCCCGCTCACCGACGGCGCGGTGCGCCTGCTGCTGCTCGGCTCGGGCGAGCTCGGCAAGGAGGTCGCGATCGAGGCGCAGCGATTGGGCGTCGAGGTCATCGCGGCCGACCGCTACGCCCACGCGCCGGCGATGCAGGTCGCGCATCGCGCGCACGTGCTCGACATGCTCGACCCGGCCGCGCTGCGCGCGCTGATCGAGGCCGAGCGGCCGACGCTGGTGGTGCCCGAGATCGAGGCGATCCACACGCCGACCCTGGTCGAGCTCGAGGCCGAAGGGCTCACCGTGATCCCGACCGCGATGGCTGCGCGCTTGACGATGGACCGCGAAGGGATCCGTCGGCTGGCAGCCGAGAAGCTGGGCCTTCCGACCAGCCCGTATCGCTTCGTCGATGAGCACGTGGCCTATCGCGAGGCGGTGGCCGCGCTCGGGATGCCGTGCGTGGTGAAGCCCGTGATGTCGAGCTCGGGCAAGGGCCAGAGCGTGGTGCGGACCGCGGCCGACATCGACTCGGCCTGGGATCATGCCCAGACCGGCGGCCGCGCCGGTCGTGGCCGCGTGATCGTCGAGGGCTTCATCGACTTCGACTACGAGATCACGCTGCTGACCGTGCGCCACCGCGGCGGCACCGCGTTCTGCGCGCCGATCGGTCATCTTCAGGTCGACGGCGACTATCGGGAGAGCTGGCAGCCGCAGCCGATGTCGGACCTTGCGTGCGAGCGAGCCGAGGCGATCGCGCGCGCGGTCACGGATGCGCTTGGCGGACCGGGGATCTTCGGCGTCGAGCTGTTCGTGCGCGGCGACGCGGTCTGGTTCAGCGAGGTCAGTCCGCGGCCGCACGACACCGGGCTGGTCACGCTCATATCGCAGGATCTCTCCGAGTTCGCGCTGCATGCACGCGCGATCCTTGGCCTGCCGGTGCCGGTGATCCACCAGCGCGGGCCGTCGGCCTCGGTCGCGCTGCTAGGCGAGGGTCGCGGGCGCGACATCCACTTCCACGGCGTTGCCGAGGCGCTCATCGAGCCGGATACCGACCTGCGCCTGTTCGGCAAGCCCGAGGTGGCCGGCAGGCGTCGGCTGGGCGTGGCACTGGCGCGCGATGCGTCGATCGAGTCTGCGCGCGCAAAGGCGCGCCGCGTTGCCGACGCGATCCGAATCGAGGTCCGCGGCGAAGCCGGCTAGTAGCACCCACTCGCATGGCGGGGTGCGCGACGTGCCGCAGTTCCGCGCGCGGCAAGCCGGCTCCGGCATTTCGTCGCCGACCACCGCGAGGGCGGATTCGCACCGCGACCCCGCGCGCGGCGAGCCGCGCGCTACGGGTTCACGCGGTTCTGTAGCGCCGGCCTTGGCCGGCGCATCCGTGCCGAGAGGATCGTTCCC
>CALDVP010000166.1 GCA_937924195.1 uncultured Lysobacterales bacterium | reverse complement strand
CTGGACCGCACCCTCGCGGAACACCAGCATCAGGTGCTCACGCAGCGCCTCCTGGCGCCGGACCTCGAGCCGCGCCGCGTCGCGCTCGGCGGCCACGCGCTCGGCCTGCACCGCAAATGCCCCGAATCCGATCGCGATGCTGCCCACTGCGGCCGTGCCGAGTGAGCTTGGTAGCCAGTTGCGACGCAACCAGCGCCCTACGCGGTAGCGGCGCGCACCGCGACGCGCCTCGACCGGCAGCAGGCGGCGATGGCGGTCGAGATCAGCGAGCAGCGCATCGACCGACGGATAGCGACGAGCTGGTTCCTTTTCGAGGCAGCGCGCGACGATCGCATCGATGTCCCCACGCAGTGTGCGCGTCGGGTACGGCAGATCGGCGTCGCGGGCGGATTCGCTCACCAGCGGCGCCGACTCGGCGACGATGGCCTGGACCGCCGCCGCCAGGCTGTCGCTTGCAGCCGGGAACGGACGCCGGCCGGACAGCATCTCGTGCAGCAACAGGCCCAACCCGTGCACGTCGGTCCAGGTGCCGATCGGATGCTCGGACAACTGTTCGGGGGCGGCGTATTCGGGGGTCATCAGCGCGCGCGTTCGCGCCTCGGGCGCGTCGGCATGGCTGAGCTTGGCGATGCCGAAATCCAGCAGCACTGCATGGCCGTCGGGTGTCACCCGGACGTTGCTCGGCTTCAGGTCCCGATGCACCACCAGCTGACGATGCGCGTGCGCCACGGCACTGGCGATCTGCCCGAACAGCGCCAGCCGCGCGTCCAGCGGGGGACGCAAGGCCGCGAGATGCGCATCGAGGTCGTGCCCCTCGACCCACGCCATCGCGAACCAGGGGCGGCCATCTTCGGTCGTGCCGCCATCGAGAAGGCGGGCAATGTGCGGATGGTCGAGCTGGGCCAGCAGCGCGCGTTCGGTTGCGAAGCGACGCGCAAACTCGGGATCCACCGAGTCCAGCAACTTCAACGCGACCGTCTGCTCGAAGGCGCCATCGGCGCGCGCGGCGCGGTAGACGGTGGCCATGCCGCCACGACCGGCCAGTGCCTCGATCCGCCATGGGCCGATCAGCACTCCGACCGTTGGGATCGCCGGCCCATCATGCCCTTCGGCCTCCAGGCGAGCGAAGGCCGGCCGATCCAGCGACGAGGGGCGGCCAAGCGAGCGGAGCAAGCGTGCCAAGGCATCGCCGGCGACCGGGTCCGCGATCCGGGCCCGCGCCACCAGCGAGGCCCGCGCGTCATCGTCGAGATCGAGCGCTTCGTCGAGCCAGGCATCTACTCGCGCGGCCTGCGCCGAGTCGAGGGTGCGCAACGGACGGCTCACGATGCCTCGAAGGTCTCCGCGAGCCAGGCCCGCGCCTTTTCCCAGTCGCGGCGCACCGTGCGGTCGGTGACACCGAGGATCGCCGCGGTCTCCTCCTCGGTGTATCCGCCGAAGAAGCGGCAGTTCACGACCTCGACCAGTCGCGGATTGACGCCTGCCAATCGTGCCAGCGCCTCGTCGATGTCGAGCAGCCGACGCGCGTCGTCGGCCGGCACCAGCAGCGCTTCGTCCAGGGCAACGCGCCCAGCTTCAATCCGACGTCGTGCATGGTCGATCAGGATCTGGCGCATCGCCAACGCCGCCAGGGCGAAGAAATGGCGCCGGTTCTCGACCGAAAGACCGCTCGACTGGGCGAACTTGAGATAGAGCTCGTTGACCACGGCCGTCGTGGACAGCGTCGGCGGCGAGTCGAAGCGTCGGCGCTGCGCCGCGGCCAGCCGCTTGAGATCCGCGTGCAGCGCCGGGATCACGGCGTGTAGCGCGGGCTCGAGGTCGTGGCGCAAGCGCGCGAGCTGTTCATCGATACACACTTTGCCGTCCATCTTCGCGAGGATGCCAGAGTCCCGGGGCCGGCGCGTCGAACACCCTCTGTCAGGGCTCAGATTTCAAAACCATCCGAAAAAATGGTTTCTGGCGGGGGGAACGGGGACTCGCTGCTCCATGCAGGACCGACCGGCATGCCGCCGAAGCGCAACATGCCCGGACTTGGGCCACCGGTCGCGCCAGACGAGTCGCCGAGGATGGCACCTGCGCCCTCGTCGAACCGGAACAGCGCGACGGTCGCAGCATCGGCGACGAAACGATCGGACGGCCTGACGAAAGGCGCCGTATATCGCACCACGCTCGAAATCCGCCATTCGGTGATCCAGCCGCTGAAACCCTCGGGGCCAAAGTGCTTTTCGTTTCCGAGGACGAGGACCGGGTCGAGCGGCCAGACCGTCGGCCGACCATCGCGATACGACACATCGCCGCCCGGTCCCAGCGCGCCGCCGTCGATCAGACCATCGATGAAGATGCGCAGCTGACCGGTCGATGCGTCGCGCGTTGCCGCGATGTGATGCCAGAGTCCATCGCGAAGATCGGCAGCGCCGCAGGCCGTTGCCCCAATGGCCCCTCGACTGACGCCGAAGGCGAGTCGCCCCTGCATCAGCGCGATGCCAAAGTCCCCGTGGTCACCCTCGCCATAGACATCGCGATCGATGACGATATTGCCCCAGATCCATTCATCACGGGCAACCGTGCAGGCCCGCGTCACGGGATTGCTTCCGATCGGCACGCGCAGCCAGAACTCCAGCGTGAAATCGCCGCCCACGTCGATCGGCCGGGCCGGGTCGTCCAGGGGGATCTCGACCCGGTCGCCATTCGGCAACGCGTGCCCGTAAAAACGTAAAGACGACGCTTCTGCGCCGCCTATCGCCGCGGCCAGCGCCAAGCCCAGGAATCGTCGCGAAAGCGCCATGGTGACGAGCATCGTATCGCGCGTGGCACTGGGCAAACGCGGGCTTGGGGGGCGCCGGCCAATGGTGATGCCAAGGCGCGAATCGGCGCGTCGTCCTGTCGACCGAACGACACTCATCGACTGGACGAGACTCACCGATCGGGTCCGAGGCCATGGGCTGACGAGCCTGTCCGGTTGTCTGCGCACTCTCCGATTCACGGTGCAGCTCCATCACCAACGGCTCAGGAGGCCACCGATGAACGCGTCTCGTGCACTACTCCTCGTGACACTCGCCCTCACGGCCTTGCCCGTGGCAGCCCTCGACCTCCGGGTCGGCACCGGCACCGGCTGCACGCACGCCACGCTCCAGGCCGCGCTCGATGCGATCGAGGGCGTCGGCGGCGACCACAACATCCGCATCAATGCCGGCACCTACTTCGCGGTCGACGGCATCGTCTACCAGCCGACCGTCGCCCAGGGCTTCGTCCGCCTCGAAGGCGGCTACGCCAGTTGCACGGCCGGCTCGCCTTCCGGTTCGCCGACCACCGACGCCGGCCGCAGCATCTTCGACGGTGGCGGCGGCAGCGGACTGCTGCGCTCGGTGCTCGAACTCCAGATCAACGGCCTGGTCGGCAGCTTCCAGATGCGGCGCATCGCGCTCCAGGGCGGTGACGCGCTCGCCAGTGCGGCGCGCTTCAGCAACGGCGGTGGCCTTGCAGTCTTCGGGCGGGCTTCGGTGCTGATCGGCGCCGGCGTGTCGATCCGCAACAACGTCGCGAACAATGGCGGCGGCGTGGCCCTGGTCGGCAGCCGGATCAACGTCAACGAGCCGCTGACGCGCGTCGACTTCTTCATCGACGAGGGCGCCGAGATCCGCAACAACACGGCCGCAGGCGCTGGCGGCGGCATCTATTGCGGCGGCGCCACGGCGGTCATCGGCGACCCACCGTCGGAACTGCGGCACGGCAGCGTCGTCCACCGCGACGGCGCGATCACGGGCAATCTCGCGAACCAGGGCGCCGCGCTGACCTGCCTCGGCAGCTACGCCGGGGGCGGCTGGCAGCCGCGGCCGAACCCGGGCGCCGTCGCGCTGATCGCGAACAACACCAACTCCGGCACGACGATCTTCAACACCGCCGTCGTCATCGCGACGCTCGACCTGATCATCGACCCGGTCGATGGCGTGCGGACCCTGGGCGCGATCGGCTCAACCAATAACGGCATCGTGCTGCTGCAGGGCAACGAGGCCTATGGCACCGGCGCGCTGAACCTCGCGGGGTGGAGCACGCGCGGCGGCGCCTCCCCGGCGCCCGCCACCGCGCCGGTCTTCCGGCTGCAGAACCTGCTGGTCATCGGCAACCGCGTGCGACCGCGGCCGTCGTTGAACCCGAGCCCCAGCGCGCTGGCGTGGTTCGCCGATGCGCAGCTGACGCTCGGGCCGTCCTCGCCGGCGATGCGCTGCGGACTGCTGCCGCCGCTGGGCCCCTGCGTGGTCTTCGAGGACAACGCGCCGACCGGCAGCTTCGCGAGCGACCTGCGCGTGCCCATCATCCACAGCACGCGGCAACTGGCGATCGAAGGCGCCCGGATCCGCGGCAACGAGGCCCGGCAGGCCCTGGTTACTTCAGCCTCACCCGGGGCCTTCGTCGCGCTGCGCAGCAGCCTTGTCGACGGCAACCTCGTCGGCGGGACCGACACCGTCCTGTTCGAGTCGAACGGCGGCACCAGCGGCCCGGCCGACGTGTTCCTGAGCCACGTGACCGCCACCGGCAACGGCCACGACCGCTACTTCCGGATCGAAGGCACCTCGCGCGCGGCCCTGCAGGGCACCGTGCTGCACAACGCGGGCGCAGCCCGGCCGCTGCGCTTCGGCGGTGCGCCCGCCACGAACCTGACCCTGCGCTGGTGCAACTACCTGACGACGCTGTCGGACAGCGGCTTCACCGGCGCGACGCAGGTCGCCGACAGCTTCGGGCCGCTGGTGACGGTCACCGGCCCGCTCGCCTTCGATGCCGCGTTCAACCCGCCGCTGTCGCTGATCGACCGCTGCCAGGCGCCGACGACGCCGGCCGCCTCGGCGCCGTTCGCGACGCCCTTCGACGTCTACGGCAACGCCTTCGGCTTCGCGGTCGCCCCGGCCAACCCGAACCGGCTCGCCGACCTCGGCGCGGTCGAGTTCCGGCCCGAGATCCTGCTCATCGATGGCTTCGAGGCGCCCTGATCCGAACTTCGCCCGCGCCCGCGCCGCGATCGCGTCGGTCGCGGCTGGGCGGGACTGGTGCAGGTCGTCGTCCGTCCGGGACCGGGTCAGGCCATCGGCCGGACTCGGCCGCGGCCGGCCGGTCCAGCGCCGACCGGCTCGGGCCTTGCCTATACTGGCCGCCATGTCGGGGGACCTCACGCAGTTGCTCGCCGACGCCGGCGCCGACCCGGCGCGGCGCGCCGAGCTCTTCGCGCGCGTCTACGATGAGCTCCGCCAGCTCGCCCGCCGCGAGCTCGGCGCGCGGCGCGGCGACCAGACCC
>CALDVP010000165.1 GCA_937924195.1 uncultured Lysobacterales bacterium | reverse complement strand
TGGCAACTGGGAGGGCCTTTTTCCGGTCCGATCGGCGGATTCAGCGCTTTTGATATCGCCCGTGATGGAAACGCCCGCGTGCTGGTCGGCGGCGCCTTGACAAACCATTGCTGGGGTTGCGGTCTACCGCAGATCGGGCTTCTCGCCAATGCGTTCGCGTCTGCATTCCTCAACGCGCCCGCCGGCATCATGGTCACAGTGAGATTCAGTGACGGATCCACCGCGCGTTATGCCTTCCGCTTCAACAAGAACTGGGAGTTCACCTATGAGCCCGGCTCAGCGCGGTCTCCAAGTGGCCAAAGCATCCCGGATATCGAGGCGTCGCCCGCGGGCACCTGGTACTTTACGGCGACACCGGATGGCGGCACCGAGGCGGAAGCGTTCATCAACCATTTCAGGGCTCGTGGCGGCAACATCATTGGCGCAGGTTCGCCCGCTCGCATCACCTGCACTTGGGATGGCCAGACCCTGACGTGCACCATTCACACGACCTGACGCGCTTCGCACGACTCGTGCCTGGTTTTTCGCGGGCGCCCAGTCCGATGCCGGATCGCGTCTGATGCCGGAAGCGGACTCTCTGGCGTGCCGGCGCTTGTCGCCGGTACGCTGCAATCAACGAGTCGGTCTTCCCGCGAGCGACCGCCGTCGGCCCGCTGCCGTTGTGCGGGTGGGCGCGCCCACCGCTACTGCCGCGGTGCGCGTTCGTTGGGTGGCGCCTCGAGGCCGGTCGAGCGGTACGGATTGATGTCGAGACCGCCGCGCCGGGTGTAGCGCGCGTAGACCGAGAGCCGCTCGGGCCGGCACCGCGAGTAGATGTCGACGAAGATCCGCTCGACGCAGTGCTCGTGGAAGTCGGCGTGGTCGCGGAACGAGACGAGGTAGCGCAAAAGGCCGGCGCGGTCGATGCGCGGGCCGCGATAGGCGATCGCGACGCTGGCCCAGTCCGGCTGGCCGGTGACCGGGCAGTTCGATTTGAGCAAGGCGCAGGTCAGCGTCTCGTCGGCGCGCGTCGCCGGATCGGCGTCGAGAAAGTCGGGGCGCGGCGGGCCGTAGTGCGCGCAGTCGACGGCCAGTCCGTCGATCGACTCGCCGGGCGGCTCGCGCGGCGGCGGCTCGTCCCAGTGCCGCGGGTCGCGCAGCAATACTGCCACCGGGGCGCCGGATGCGCGCGAAAGCTCGTCGACGATCCGCGAGCGGAGGGCTTCGGGCGCGATCCGCTCGAACTGGAAGGATCCGAGATAGAGCTTCAGCGACTTCGATTCGATCAGGTTCGGCGAGGTCGCCGGCACGCGGATCTCGGCGATCGCGATCTCGGGCTTGCCGCGGAGGTCGCACCACGAAAGCTCCCATGCGTTCCAGACGTCGACGCCGCGGAAGGGCAGGGTCTCGCCGAGGCCGAGCCGCGCGCGCTGCGCGGCGCGCGGGATCGGGAACAGCACTTCGGGGGCCGGGCGGCGCGGCCAGGCCACCGCGCGGCCGAGGGTGGAATCTTCGGGCGTGCTCATGGACCCGGATTGTCGCGGCTCGCCGCACGCCGCGCGGTGAAGGCGGCCAGCGTCGCCAATAGGGCCGCGATCACGCTCCAGTGGAGGTATCGGAACTCGGCCGATCCGGTCGCGATCGCCAGCGGCGCGGCGTAGGCCCAGCTCGAGGCCGACAGCGCGATCGCGGCGCGACCGGGCTCGGTCGCGCGGGCGCGCCAGGCGGTGGCGAATGCGAGCAGGGCCAGCAGCAGCCACGTCGCGCCGGCGAAGAGCGGCGTCCCGCGCAGCGCCTCGGCGGCGCGGACGATGGCCCGGTCGCGCGGGCGATCCATGGATCCCGGGGTCACGGTCGCCTCCGGCGGCAGGATCCGGTCGGCGACGTACACCAGTTCGCGCGGCGCTTCGGCCGGTGGTCCGAGCAGCAGGTGGCGCGTGACCCGCGCGCGATGCGCGAGGTAGGCGCGGGGGTGCTCGCGCAGCATCGCGAGCCACGCGCCGAACACCGCGCGCTGGTCCGCGTCGCTGTAGGGCGCAAAGAAGCCGAGCCGGATCTGGTTCGACGCGAACATGGGCGGATTCGCCCATTCCACGTAGCCGGCCTCGAGGTCGGCGACCGCGAGGTCCGGGTCCCGGACTTCCGGCGGGATCAGCATGTGCCCGGTCGCGATCGAGACGGCGCCGAGGTCCCACAGCGCGACTGCGCTCCACGCATCGCGCGGTGCGGCGTCCAGGGCGCGGTGGACCGCGCCGGGCACCAGTGCCAGCGCAGCTGCCAGGCCCAGCGCGGCGAATGCGCGAGCTGCGCCCCACCGCTCCGTCGATACGCGCGGCCCTGCCAGCCACGCGACCAGCGGCAGTGCGGCCGGCCACGCGTTGTGACGAAACGCGACCGCAGCGGACAGCAAGACCACGGCGACGCCGATCCACGCGCGGCCACCGCCCAGCCGCCGGCCGAGGGTCGCCGCGGTCGCGGCGAGCAGGGCCGCCGACAGTGCGACGTCCTTCCAAAGGTGCGCTGCGACCAGCAGCACCGGCGGCATCAGTCCGATCGCAAGCGCAGCGAGGGCGCCGCGCCAACCGGGCGCGAGCCGGGTCGAGATCGAAGCCAGCGCCAGCCACCACGTCGCCGTCAGCGTGACGAAGAGACCAGCCGGCCCGGGCCAGAGGCGGTCGGCCTGTCGCCACAGCCACGCCAGCAGCGGCGGATGCACGTCTTCATAGCGTCCGGTCAGCGCCTGCTGGTACTGCACCGCCGAGTCGACCGACATCCAGCCCGGGTAGAACAGCCACAGGGTCGCCGTGATGCCAAGGGCCGCGGCGGCCAGGGCGGCCGGATCGATGCCGCCGGGCGAGTGGCGCACCGCCAAGGCCATCAGGCGCGGTGCGCGCGCGCGAGGTAATCCTCGCGCTGCATCTCGATCAGCCGCGAGATCGTGCGCTCGAACTCACGCAGCAGGCGGGTGCCGGCGTAGAGTGCGGCGATCGGCACCGCGGAAGACGCGGCCAGCTTGACGCCGCGGTCGTAGACCTCGTCGACCAGGTGCACGAAGCGCCGTGCCGGATCGTTCGAGTCGTCGTCGAAGCGCGGCACGCCGGAGACGATCAGCATGTTGTGACTCGTCGCGAGCTCGATGTAGTCCGCGACCGAGCGCGGTCCCTCGCACAGCGCGGCATAGTCGAACCACGCGATGCCGTCGCCGCGGCGCCGGGTCTCGATCGGCCGCTCGTTGATGATGATCGCGCGATCCGGCCGGTCGCTGCCGGGCGAGAGTGCCTCGTATAGCGCGGCGAGCTGTGCGTCCGCCTCGGCACCCGGCGGTACCAGCCAAAGTGGCGAGCGCACCAGCTCTCGCAGGCGGTAGTCGATCGGGCCGATCAGCTCGACGACCTGGCAGTGGCGCTGGATCAGTTCGATCGCTGGCATGAAGCGTGTGCGTTGTAAGCCGTCGCGATAAAGACCCTCGGGCGGGATGTTCGAGGTCGTCACCAGCGTGACGCCCGCGTCGACCAGATGGCGAAGGAGCTCGTGCAGGATCATCGCGTCGCCAATGTCGCTGACGAAGAACTCGTCGAGCACGAGCAGCGGTCGGGCGGCCAGGCGGTGCGCGATCATGGCCAGCGGATCCGGCTGATCGCGTAGCCCGGCGAGGTCGTCGTGGACGTGCCGCATGAAGCGGTGGAAGTGCACGCGTCGGCTCGCCCCCTTCGGCAGCGCGTCGTGCAGCAGATCGACCAGGAAGGTCTTGCCGCGACCGACGCCGCCGTAGAGGTACAGCCCTTGGGCTGGCGGCGGCTGGCGCCAGTGCGCCACCAGCCGCGACAACCATCCGTGCTCGGCGAGCCGCTCGAGCATCCCGGTGTGGATCCGGTCCAGCGCCGGCAACACCGTGCGTTGCGCCGGATCGTCCTGCCAACGCCCCGCCTCGACGCCTTCGGCCCAGCGGGCCGATGGCGCCACCGGTCGTTTGGTCGCTGCCATCGGCTCAGCCGCCGACGCGGGGCGGCAGGTGCGCCTTGACCTGGTGCCGGATCGCTCCGCGCAGGTCCATCAGGCGCCGATGGAAGAAGTGGTCGGCCTCGGGTAGGCGCACCAGGGTAGGCGGGTCGGCCATCGACAGCACCCATTCCACGACCGGCTGCGGTGGCGCAATGTCGTCGCCATCGCCCTGGATCACCAGCACCGGACAGGCCGGCGCGACGATCGCCGCAAACGGCCACTTCTCCACCGGCGGCGCAATCAGCGTGACGTGCGCCGGCGAGAGGTGCCGGGCCGCGCGCCACGCGACGAAGGAGCCGAACGAGAAGCCGGCGAGCCACAGCTGGTCGGCCGGCCGCACGCGGCGAACCCACTCGGCGACCGCGATCAGGTCGTCCATCTCGCCCTTGCCGTCGTCGTAGCTCCCGGCCGACGCCCCGACCCCGCGGAAGTTGAAGCGCACCGTGCGCAGGCCCGACTCGCGCAGCGCGCGCTCGGTCATCGTGACGACCTTGTTCTGCATCGTGCCACCGTGCAGCGGGTGCGGGTGGCAGACGATCGCGGTGCCGAGGCGCTCGTCCTCGGGCTCGGGCAACGCGGTCGCGGCCTCGATCTGACCGGCCGGACCCCACAGCGTCAGGGGCGATGCGGCGGCCGGGAAGGTCTCGGGATTGAGGCGCGGGTGCTTCATCGCTGCGGATGATAGCGGTCGCGCCGACCTGGCCCGACCGAAGCCGGCGCGAGGTCGAGCGGCGATACTGGGCCGATGAACCACTTGGCCCACGTCGTGCTCGCCGCTCGCAACCCGCTCGCGCTGACTGGGGCGCTGCTCGGCGACTATTGGCGCGGCGCGCTCGAACCAGCGTGGCCTGCGGCGCTTGCCGCCGGCGTGCGCCTGCACCGTCGGATCGATGCGTGGACGGACCACCATCCGGCCGTGATCGAGGCGCGCGCCCGCTTCGATCGCGGGTTCCGCCGCTACGCCGGGATCGCGCTCGATGTCTGGTTCGACCACCTGCTCGCAAGCGACTTCGTTCGGCTCGCCGGTGAGCCGCTCGAGGCCGTCGAGGATCGCGTGCGGGTCGCGCTCGCGCGCGCCCCGGCCGACCTGCCGCTGCCGTTCCACGCCTATGTCGCGCGCGTGCTCGCCGGGCCCGGTTTTGGCGAGATCGCGCGACGCGAGGAGGTCGATGCGACGCTGATGCGGATCGGTGGCCGGCTGTCGCGGCCGAATCCATTGCCGCACGCGCTGCCGATGCTCGAGGCCATGGCCCCGCTGCTCGAGCGCGCCTTCGCGCGGCTGTGGCCGGAACTCGTCGTCGAAGCGGCTTGCTTCCGGGCCGAGGTCGGGCTCGACGGCTGATTTCGCTCCGGCGCGTTCGCTCTTGGTGCGCCCAGTCATCCTTTCCGGTGCCGCCCAACGAATGGGGGCGATTACGAGTCCGACCATGATGGATCGCTTTCGTCGATACCTTGCCTCGACGCTGCTGTGCTTCGCCGTCCTGCACCCCTCAAAGGCCGACGAACTCGCTTTCATCACCGCGCAGTCGCCGCTCGATGCCTTGTTGATCTACGACGTCGCGACGATGACTGAACTCACGCGGATCACCGGACTCGGTATCGAACCGACGCGGATGGTCGGAAACGCGGACCGCTCGCGGCTGTACCTGGTCAGTCGTGTCAACGCATCGGGGACGCAGCCGTCCGAGATGCGGGTGCACGTCGTGAGTCCCTGGCAGCGCCGGGTCCTGCGGACCGCGGTGGTCGGCGAGGCGACCGGTCGCGCCATCGGCATCAGCCCGAACGGGTCGCGGCTGTATGTGTGGAAGCTGACGAGCGCATCGCAGACCTTCGGCGTCGCCGTGCTCGACGCACAGACCCTGGCGGAGGTCGGTTTCACGCCGCTGCCGTGGTCGATGTGTGCGCCGGTCGCGCGTGACATCGCGGTCGCGCCCGATGGCCGCATCGTCGCAAGCGGTTGCGGCGATGGCCTCCGGGTCATCGACCCGGTGTCGCTGGCGCCGTCGACGCTGCCGCTCGATACCGACCTGCTCAACGACGTGCTCGGCTTCACGACCGACGGCACGGAAGTGCTGATGCGGCGTAATGGCCTCAATGCCAGCGGTGCCAACACCCTGATCGCTGCGATCGACCTGACGACCGGGGTGCGCCAGAACGTGACCTTTGCCCTTCCGCTCGGTTCGCCGAGCCCAGCGGGCGTCCCGGTCCGGATGGTGCGGGTGCGTCGTCCGGCCGACGGCGAGAATGATCCGACCGTGTTCATCACCTATGCGTCGCCGACCGGCGCCGCTTCCCCGGCCATCGCCTCGACCAGTGCAAGCGCGATCACGCCGCCCGATCGACGCCTGACGCGACTGACCTCGCTGGGTACGCCCTCGGCGACGATCCTCGGTGCAAGCCTCGACGGGAGGGTCGGCGTGATCGGGAACACCCGTTTCCTTCGTCGGGTCGATCTCGACCCTGGTGCCCCGAACCGATCGCGGCCTCGGGAGACCCGGTCGCGGTGACTTCGACCGGCACGCCGCTCCAACTCTCCGATATCGTGTTGGCCGGAACGCCATTGCTCGAGGATGGCTTCGAGTAGGCGGGAACGCCGTCAGCGATCGCTTCCGGCACCGGCGAGCAGTCCCGGATCCGGCGCCCAGTGCACGCACCAGTCGACGAACTGGTCGGCTGGCATTGCCTGCGCGATCAGGAAGCCCTGGACGGTCGGGCAGCCGAGGCCGACCAGCGCGCGCGCCTGATCGGCGCTCTCGACGCCTTCGGCGACGACCTCGAGCCCGAACACGCGCGCCAGGCCGACGATGCCCTCGATGATGGCGAGGTCGTCGGCGTCGACCAGCATGTCGCGCACGAAGCTGCGGTCGATCTTGAGTTGCCGGACCGGCAAGTGCTTGAGGTAAGCGAGTGAGGAGTAGCCGGTGCCGAAGTCGTCGAGCGCGAAGCCGACGCCGAGCGTGTCGCACTCCCGGATCAGGGCCGCGACACGGGCGACGTCGGCCAGCACCCCGGTCTCGAGGATCTCGAGCACCAGACTGCCGGGTGGCAGCTCGGGGTGCGCGGCCAGTGTGTCGCGCAGCCGCGCCGCGAAGTCGGCCGCCAGCAGCTGTTCGGCCACGACGTTGATGCTGAGCGTCGGGGCAAGCCCCTCGCGGCGCCAGCTCGCGAGCGCCTGCAAGGCCGCCTCGATCACCCACCAGCCGAGGTCCACCTCGAGTTCCTCGCCGCGCAGCGCTGGAAGGAATTCATCGGGCCACAGCAGGCCGCGCTCGGGATCGTTCCAGCGCAGCAGAGCCTCACAGCCGATCACCTGTCCGCTTGCGAGATCGACCCGGGGTTGGAAATGCAGTGTGAACTCTTCGCGTGCCAAGGCCAGGCGTAGACGGTCGATGTGGTGTCGACGGGCCTTTTCAGCTCGCGCCAGATCGGCATCGAAATAGTGGATGCGATCGCGGCCGAGACGCTTGGCGACGTACATCGCCTGGTCCGCGTGACGCAGCAGCTGGTCACCGTCGAGGTCGTCGTCGGGCGCGAGGAAGGCGACGCCAATGCTCGCCGAAAGGGTCCCCGCGAGGTCGCCGAGCACGACCGGCGCGGCGAGCACGTCGCGCAGGCGCCTGAGCGGCGCCTGCGCGGCCTCGCGGTCCGGCAGGTCGGCGGCGATCGCGACGAACTCATCACCGCCGACGCGAGCGATGGTGTCGAACTCGCCGAGCAGCTGGCTCATCCGGTGCGCGACGGCGACCAGGAAGCGATCGCCGACGTCGTGGCCATGGCTGTCATTGATTTCCTTGAATCCGTCGAGATCGACGTAGGCGAGGGCGACCAGGCGCCGCATATGGCGCGCCCGCGCGGCGGCCTCACGCAGCCGGCTCGCCAGCAGGGTCCGATTCGGCAGGCCGGTCAGCGCGTCGAAGTGCGCCATGCGCTCGA
Source organism: uncultured Lysobacterales bacterium (assembly GCA_937924195.1). GTDB lineage: Bacteria > Pseudomonadota > Gammaproteobacteria > Xanthomonadales > Ahniellaceae > UDEA-SF1. The sequence continues at coordinate 7,212 of CALDVP010000165.1, read as the reverse complement.
GGTGCGCCTGGTACTCGCGCTCGGCGGTGACGTCGGTCAGCACGCCGACATGGTGGACCACGCGCCCGGAGGCGTCGCGCACGGCACTGATGCCGAGCAGGGCCACGATCGGCGTCCCGTCCTGGCGTCGCAGCGGAAATTCGCCGCTCCAGTCCCCGGCCATCACGGCGCGGGCCCACCAGTCCTCGGTGCGATCGGCGTCCGAGGTGCCGAGAACCAACTCGGCCAGCGAGTGCCCGACCATCGACGCCGGATCGCGACCGGTGATCCGCCCGAAGGCCGCGTTTGCGCGGATCATCCGTCCCTCGCGGTCAGCGATCAGGATGCCGTCACGGCTGTGCGTGAACACGCTTGCGGCGAGTTGCAGGTCGAGTTCGGCCGCCTTCTTTTCGCTGATGTCGATGTCGAAGCAGAAGATCTCGACCTCACCCGAGCTGCGGCGCTGGATCGTGCGGCTGGACAGGACCGTGACCGGGCGACCGTCGCGGCGTTGCAGACGGAACTCCTCCGCCCGGTCACTCGGAGTCTCGAAGATCCAGCGTCTCATCTCGGCCGCGGCCCGCTCGCGCTCGGCTTCGGGGACGAGCAACTCGATCAGCGAGCGGCCGATTGCCTCTTCGGCGGTGTAGCCGTAGACAGCCTCGCTGCCGCGATTCCAGAAGCGGATCGTGAAGGCGGCATCGAAGCCCTGGACCGCGACGCTCGGAACGTCCTGGAATAGCCGCCGGAAGCGCTCCTCGCTCTGGCGCAGGGCCTCCTCGGCCTCGCGGCGCTGGGTGACGTCCTGGTAGGTGCCGGACATCAGTAGCGGGCGCCCTTCTGCGTCGCGTCTGGAGATGCGGCCGCGGTGAATCACCCAGACCCAATGACCCTCGCGATGGCGCATCCGCGTCTCGCAGACGAACTGCGGCAGCTCGCCCGCGAGGTGACGCCGGAACTGATCGAAGGCGATGCGGCCGTCGTCGGGATGGACCAGGCCCTGCCAGGTCGCGATCGTGACCGGATCGATGTCCGTGTCGGCGTAGCCGAGCATCCGCGCGGCCTGGGCGTTGATCCGCACCTGGCCGGTCGCGACGTTCCACTCCCAGGTTCCGGCGCTGGTGCCCTCGATGATGTCGGCCAGTCGCTGCCGCTCCTGCTCGAGCGAGCGCTGCGCGGCGATTCGTCCCTGCACCTCCGCCAGCATCTCGGCGAAGACTCGCAACAGGGCGACGTCGTCGTCGGAGAAATCGCGCCGCTCGCGCACCGCGTCGAAGCCGACGAATCCGGCAGGCTCGGGATCGCCCGGCATCGGCACCGCGACCAGGCTGCGGATGCCCTGGCGCTGCAGGACTTCGCGCAGCGCCGGGGCAGGGTGTCGGTCGACATCGCTGATCACGACCGCCTCGCCACGCCGGTGGATATCGAGCCAGTCGGGCATCAGCGCAAACGGCACCGCCCGAAGGTTTTCGATTTCGGGCGTGATGCCCTCCGCGCACCACTCATGGGAGTTCGAGGCGATCTCCCGTTCGAAGTCGTAGGCGAACACGTAGGCCCGGTCGACGCCGACGAAGGCGCCGAGTTCGGCCAGCGCCCGCTCGGTGGCCTGGTCGATCGCGTGTGGCGGCAGGTTGATGAAGTCGGTGGCGAAGCGCATCAGGAGGCGCGCGAGCGCGGACTCCCGCGCCAGTCGAGCCTCGGCCTCGACGCGCCGCGTGATGTCGATGGCGAGGCCCAGCACCGCGGGCTTGCCGGTCGCGGGATCGCGGAAGGGCACCTTGGTGGTCTGGTACCAGCCGACGCTGCCGTCGGGCTGAACCAGCCACTCGCGGTCCACCGTCCAGGGGCGCCCGGACTCGATCACCGCCCGATCGCTGGCCTGGTAGCGCGCCACCGCCTCCGGCGCCGTGCCGTAGTCCGCGTCGGTGCGCCCGACGATCCGCTCGGGCGAGTCGCCGAAGGACTCGGCGACGGCGCGGTTCACGAACAGGAAGCGGCCCTCGGCGTCCTTCGCGAACACGAAGCCCGGGACGAGGTCGATGATGTCGCGGAAGCCCGACACCGCCTCGGGACGCGGCAATCCGGTGGACACCGCGCCGGTGCGCACCAGCAGCAGCCCGAGGTGCGGATCGTCGGGGTCCGGGATCGCTGCGACGAGCACCTCGGTACCGGTCCCATCGGGACGCGCCAGGCGGCCGCACCACGCCGAGCCCGCATCGTGGCCGCTGCGCCAACCGGGCAGGATCTCGTCGATCGTCCGGCCGACGAGAGTCGTCGCGTCACATCCCGCGAGCACGGCAAGACGGGCGTCCGCCTCGACGACGCGACCGTCCTCGTCCACGCGCAGCACAGCGTCGGCGAGCGCGTGCAGGGGCGCGCGGCCGGATGCCGCCAGGCCGCGTCCGCGCGCGTTCGATTCCCCGCTGGCCATTCCATGCTCCCTGGACGACGGCCCGTCGCGGGGCCGCAGGCGCGCCCGGCGCGCGCCCATACATTCTGCACCCGAAAGGCCGATCTGGGGTGACCCGCCCTCGGATCAGCCGAACGCGGTATCGGAGAATACGATCCAGCAGATTGCGGTCAGTATCAGCACACCGACGAGGTTGATTGCGAAGCCCTCGCGCAGCATCCGCGCCGAGGGCACCAGCCCGGTGCCGTAGGCGACGAGGTTCGGCGCGGTTGCGATCGGCAGCATGAAGGCCGCGCTCGAGGCCAGCACGGCGGGCAGCATCAACAACGCCGGCTCGACCCCGATCGCGGTCGCGGTCGCAGCCAGGATCGGCAGCATCAGCACCGCGACCGCGGTGTTGCTGACGATCTCGGTCAGCAGGCTGGTGCCAAGGCAGATCAGGAACATCAGCAGCGGCAGCGGAATCTCGCGGATTCCGGCGAGATGCTCTGCGATCAGCGCCGAAAGCCCGGACTGCTGAAAGGCACTGGCGAGCGCGATGCCGCCACCGAACAGGACCAGCGCGCCCCACGGGATGCGCTCGGCGCGGTCCCAGTCGAGCAGGCGGCGGCCATCGCCGCCAGGCATTACCGCGAGCAGCACCACCGCGAGCAGCGCGACGCCGGCGTCGTTCGCGCCCGGAAGGCCGAGCCAGCCCGACCAGCCGCCGAAGGGCTCGGTGCGCGTGATCCAGGCCAGTGCCGTCAGTCCGAAGACCAGTAGGACGCGGCGTTCGGGCGAGGTCCACGCGCCGACCGCGGGCAGCGGCGAGGCCGGGCTTCCGGCAAGCGTGCGTGACAGCCACCACGCGGCGACCGGGACCAGCACCAGCACCGCCGGCACGCCGACCTTCATCCAGTCGACGAAGCCGAGCCGGGTGCCGGTGGCTTGCTCGTAGACCTGCATGAAGAACACGTTCGGCGGCGTGCCGATCGGCGTGCCCATCCCGCCGATGCTGGCGCCGTAGGCGACCGCGAGGATCAGCGGCACGCCGAGTCGCCGGTCCGGGTAGCCGGCCAGCACTGCGAGCGCGACCGGTAGCATCATCAAGGTGGTCGCAGTGTTCGAGATCCACATGCTGAGCGCGGCGGCCGCGATCGCGAATCCAAACACGAGGCGACGTCCCGAGCCGCCGCCGACCGCGCGCACCATGCCGAGCGCGAGCCGCCGGTGAGCGCCGGTGCCCTCGAGCGCCGCCGCCAGCATGAAGCCGCCGGCCAGCAGCAGGATCAGCTCGTTGCCGTAGGCCTGCGCGACCTGCACCGGCGTCAGGATCCCCGCAAGCGGCAGCAGCGCCAGTGGCAGCAACGCGGTGATCGCGCCATGGACCGGTTCCAGCACCCACCACGCCGCGCACCAGGCGGTGAGTCCGATCGTCGACGCGATCGGTGGGGCAAGCCCGCAGCCGGCCGCGATCGCGAAGGAGACGATGCCGAGCACGGGGCCGGCGGCGAGGCGCCAGGTCCAACGGGACGTGTACGGTTCGCGCATCGGAATGCCGTTTCCGGGGACGCGGGAACGCTCGCAGGAATCCGAGTGGCGTGCAAATGCGCGAACCGATCGGTGCGGCTAGGCTCGGATGCTGCTTCGCAGCGGCGCCGACCGAATCGATGACCGAGGAGCCGACCCTGATCGTGACCGGTGCCAGCGCCGCGGTCGGCCGTGCGCTGCTCGAATCGATCGTGACGCGCGGCGGCTCGGCGCTGGCGCTGTCGCGCCGGGAGCCGCCGCCGTGGGCGTCATCGTTGTCCGACATCACGTGGCGGCGCGGATCGCTGGACGAGGCCGGGCCGGCCCCTGTGCCAGGTGGCAGCGTGCTGCTGTCCGCGGGCCCGCTCACGGCGCTTGCGGGCTGGTTGGAGCGTGAACGGCCGCCTCTCGAGCGTCTGGTCGCGCTGTCCTCGACCAGCCTGCACGTCAAGCGCGACTCCGCCGACCCGGCGGAGCGCGCCACGATCGCGACGCTGGCCGACGCGGAACGCCGCCTGGTCGCGTGGTGCGAGTCGCGCAGCGTGCCGTGGACGATCCTGCGGCCAACGCTGATCGTCTCGGCGCGGGACGGCGATGCGCTCGACTGGATCGGGCGTGCGGGCCGACGCTTCGGTGCCGTCGCGTTGCCACGCGCGAGCCTGGGGCTGCGCCAGCCGATCGCAGCGGCAGACGTGGCCGCCGCGATGTTGGCCGCTCTCGACCGATCCGAAGCAATCGGTCTCGTCTTCGACCTGCCAGGGGGCGAGACTCTTGCGTACCGCGAGATGGTTCGCCGCACCTTGGCCGCACGCGCTCCCGGGTCGCGCCTGCTCGTGCTGCCAACCGGCATCTACCGTGTCGGCGCCGTGTTCGCTCGGCGACATCCGGCGCTGGCGGCGCTGACCCCGGCCGTGATCGGGCGCATGGCCGAGGATCTGGTGTTCGATGGAACGGGCGCGGTGGAGGCGCTGGGCCTCCGCTTCGGGTCGTTCAAGCCGGGACGCTGACGCGATGGACCCCGCGGTCGTCGCGACCCGGGCGCGGGTTCCGGCATCCTGGTGGACATGGCTACTCCGGTGAGGCGAAACCCACTGCGTGCCGCGCTCGCGCTCGCCCTGCTCGGCGTGATCGGGGTCGCGGCAGCGCAACCGGCGCCCCTCGACCTGCGCCTTGCACACGACGGCCGCGAGCGGCGCTACCTGCTGCAGCTTCCAGCCACGCGTCCGAATCCCGCGCCGCTGGTCGTGGTGCTGCACGGCGGCGGGGGCGGTGGCGTGAACGCGGTGGCCTTCGACCAGCCGCCCGCGGTGTTCCGCGAGATCGCCGAGCGCGAAGGGTTCCTGGTGGCATATCCAGAAGGGGTCGGGGCGGTCTGGAACGATTGCCGATCGGAGAACTCGATCGCAGTCAGCAAGGCCGACGACGTCGGCTTCCTGGTTTCGCTGGTGGGTCATCTGGTCGCGACCCGCGGCGCCGATCCGGGCCGGCTCTACCTCACGGGTGCGTCGAATGGCGGGATGATGGCGTTGCGCGTCGCCGCGGAGGCGCCCGGGGTGTTCGCCGCGATCGCGCCGACGATCGCGAACGAGCCGGTCGATCCGCTGCGCGAATGCGTCCGTCCGGTTGGTCGCGAGGCGCGCTCGGCGCTGCTGCTGATGAACGGCACGCTCGATCCATGGATGCCGTGGCTGGGCGGGCCCGTGGTCAACGATCCCGCACGCGGACTGGTGATCTCCACCCGCGACACGCTCGCCCGCTTCGTGGTCCGTAATGGCTGCTCGGGGAAGATGTCGGAGCGCTCGCTACCGAACATCGATCCGAGCGACGGCTCGACGCTGGTCGAGCAGCGCTGGCTCGGGTGTTCGCCGGACGCGCCGCTCGTCGCCTTCAACGTGGTCGGCGGCGGACACTGCCTGCCGAGCCGGACGCGTTTCGGCTGCATCGGCCGGCAGAACCGCGACGCCGAGGCGGCCGAGCTGATCTGGGCCTTCTTCCGCGAGGTGCCGATCCGCGCGCCGTGAAACGGGCGCCGTCGTTCAGTCGCGGGAGCTTCCGGCGTGGGCACCGCCGCGCTCGACGCCGACAAGCCGGTCGACGAGGTACAGCGGGCGCTGCTTGCCCTCCTCGTAGAGCCGCCCGAGGTATTCGCCGATCAGGCCGAGCGCCATCAGCTGCAGGCCGCCCAGGAACAGGATCACGACCATCAGCGACGGGTAGCCCGCCACCGGATCGCCGTAGAGCAGGGTGCGCACGATCACGACCACGCCGTAGGCGAACGCGAACAGCGAGGTCGCAAGGCCCACGTAGGTGGCGAGCTTCAGCGGCGCGGCCGAGAAGCTGGTGATGCCCTCGAGCGCGAAGTTCCACAGCCGCCAGTAGTTCCACTTGGTGGCTCCAGCTGCGCGCGGCGCGCGATCGTAGGGCACGCCGAGCTGGCGAAAGCCGATCCAGCCAAAAAGACCCTTCATGAAGCGATGGCGCTCTCGCAGCCGCCGCAGCGCCTCGTTCGCGCGCCGGCTGAGCAACCGGAAGTCGCCGGTGTCGGCCGGGATCGGTGTGCGACTCAGACGGCCGATCACGCGGTAGAAGGCGTTCGCGGTGGCGCGCTTCAGCCAGCTATCGCCGGCGCGTGAGCGGCGAACGCCGTAGACCACATCGTGGCCCTCGAGGAAGTGCTGCCAGAAAATCGCGATCAGCTCGGGCGGATCCTGCAGATCGGCGTCGACGATCACGACCGCGTCGGCGTTGGCATGGTCGAGACCGGCGGTCATCGCGGCCTCCTTGCCGAAGTTGCGCGCAAGCGCGACCAGTCCGACCCGCGGGTCGCACTCGGCGAGCTGCTCGGTCAGGCTCCGGGTGGCGTCCAGGCTGCCGTCGTCGACGTAGAGGATCGACCAGTCGGCGTCTATCGTCTCGAGCGCGGCGACCAGCCGGCGGTGGAGCTGGGGCAGCACCTCGGCCTCGTTGAAGCAGGGCACCACGACGCAGAGGCTGCGTCGTCCGATGGTCGGGAGAGCCGGAGAGGCGGCCGGATTCTCGTGACCGGGGGTGGTCAGCGACATCGGCACGGCACTGCGTCCACCGCGGTTGTGCTGTCGATGCTGCGGCGCAGCAGGCGCGATTGGCGAAAGATAACGTTCATCGAGCGTTGCCAAAGCGTTGGCTCGCTGCCTATAGTAGCCGGGCGTTCATGGGGCATCGTTCTCCAAGTCACCTTCTTTCAAGGAACCACCAGCATGCAGGCCAAGGCGAAATCTCTGGCTGCGGCGCTCGCGACGCTCTTCATTGCAGCGTGCAGCAGCAGCAGCAACAGC
>CALDVP010000164.1 GCA_937924195.1 uncultured Lysobacterales bacterium | reverse complement strand
GCGCTGAGCGAGATCCTGCACGCGCGCGACGGCGTCGGCGAGCTCCAACTGGTGCTGCCCACGCTCGCGGCGCTGACCCGACGGGGCGAGCGCGTGGCCTGGGTCGCGCCGCCCTACGAACCGTGCGCGGTGGCACTGGCGCAGCGCGGCGTCGTACTCGAGCGGCTGGTCGTGCTGCGCCCTTCGGGACAGCAGGACACGCTGTGGGCGATCGAGCAGTGCCTGCGTTCGGGTGCGGTCGGCGCGGTGCTGGCGTGGCCGGGCCGCGTCGACACGACCAAGCTGCGGCGGCTGGCGCTCGCGGCCGAGGCGGGCGGGGCGCTCGGCTTCGTCTGGCGCGACGTCCGCGCCGCGCACGAGTCGAGCCCCGCCGCGCTGCGCCTGGTCGCGCAGCGCGAGTACGCACGCGAGCAGGTGCGCGTGCTGCGCTGTCGGGGTCTCTTGACCGCACCCGGCCATGCCGTCGATCTGGTCGCCTGAGGCGCAGCCGATGACCCCGGCCTGGCTCGCGCTCCGCTTTCCCGATCTCGCGCTCGACGCCGCGCGTCGTGGCGCCGAGCCCGATCCCGCGCCGTGCGCGGTGATCGATCGCGACGCGCCGATCCCGCGCGTCGTTGCCGCCTGTGCTGCCGCGATGAAGGCCGGTGTCCGCCCGGGCCTGTCGCAGGTCGCGGCCCGCGCCCTGTGCCCGGGGCTGCGCACCCTGCCGCGCGACGCCGGCGCCGAGCGCGCCTTGCGCGAACTGCTCGGCGAGTGGGCCTACGGCTTCAGCGACGCGGTCAGCCTGGCATTGCCGGATGCGGTGGTGCTCGAGATCGGCGCCAGCCTCACGCTCTTCGGCGGCTGGCCGGCGGTCGAGCGGCGCCTGCGCGCCGAACTCGCGGCGCTTGGCGTGCGCGGCGCGCTGGCGGTCGCGCCGACGCCGCGCGCGGCCTGGCTCTTTGCCGGGCTCGAGGATGGCCTCGTGCTCGACCATCCGGTGCCGTTCCAGCGCGCGCTGCTGCAACTGCCGCTGGCGGCGCTCGATGTCGATCCGGCGACGCGCGACGCGCTCCATGGCATGGGCTTCCGGCGCCTGCGCGACCTGCGTGCGCTGCCGCGGGCGTCGCTGGCACGCCGCGCCGGCCAACCGCTGGTCGACACGCTCGATCGCCTGTTCGGCGAGTCGGCCGACGCGCTGCCGCGCTACCGGCCGCCGACGCGCCACGCGGCGGGCCTGGTCTTCGACGGCCGGGTCGAGTCCGTCGAAGGCCTGCGTTTCCCGCTGCGGCGGCTGATCGATGATCTCGCCCGCACGCTCGCGCGCCGCGACGGCGGGGTCGCCGGCGTCGACCTCGTGCTCGAGCACGAGTCGCTGCCGTCGACGCGCATCGCGGTCGGCCTGGTCGAACCCGAGCGCGATGCGGCTCGCCTGCTCGATCTCGCCTTCACCCGCATGGAACGCGTCGCCTTGCCGGCGCCCGTGGTGGGACTCCGGATCGAGGCCGACGCCCTGCCACCGTTCGCGCCGGCCGAGCGCGACCTCTTCGAACGCGCGCGCCAGGGCGGACTCGACTGGGGACAACTGGTCGAGCGCCTGCGCGCCCGGCTTGGTGACGGTGCGGTGCGGACCTTGTCGCTGGTCGCCGACCATCGCCCGCGCGCAAGCCAGCGCGTGCGCCCACTGGATATGTCCTCGCGGACCGGGAACGGCGCCACCCCGGCAATGGCCGCGCGCGCACCGAAGGTCGCGGCCAACGCGCCGAAACCGCCGACCGAGGCGATCCCGACCACGCCGCGCCCGCTGTGGCTGCTCGAGCGCCCGATCCCGCTGCGCAGCCCGCCGCGCGAACTACTCGCCGGCCCCGAGCGCATCGAATCCGGCTGGTGGGATGGTGCCGACCTGCGGCGGGATTTCTATCTCGCACGGCTCGCCGACGGCGCGCATGCATGGATCTCGGCGGCAGCGGGGGAGCGCGACGGCTTCATGCTCGAAGGTTTCGCGGGGTGAGGTCGTGGGCACGCTATTCGCCCGCCACCTCCGCCGGCAGTCCACCGATGCCGAGCGGCGACTGTGGTTCCACCTCCGCGATGGCCGCCTTGCCGGCTTCAAGTTCCGACGGCAGGTTCCGATCGGACCGTGGGTGGTCGATTTCGTCGCGTTCGGCTCGCGCCTCGTGGTCGAACTCGACGGCGGGCAGCATCTCGATCGCGCGCGCTACGACGCCGCGCGGTCCCGATGGTTGGAGCGTGCCGGATTTCGAGTTGCCCGCTTCTGGAACGACGACGTACTGCGCCGGACCGACGCGGTCCTCGACCAGATCCTGATCGCGGCCAGGCGAGCAAGCCATGAGGCTTCCTCTCGCCAGAGCTTGAATTCCTCTCCCCTTGTGGGAGCGCCGGGACATATCGCCGCATGCGGCGGCATGGCGAAGGTTTTCCCCTCTCCCCTTGTGGGCGAGCCGGGATATGCCGCCGCACGCGGCGCCCCGGCGAGCGCCAGCGCGAGTAGCGCAGGCCGGAATGAGGGGCAGGGGTGAGGGGGCGTACTTGCGTTGCATTCCTGAGACTTGAGGCGAGATTTCCCCCCTCACCCGCCGCGCTGCGCGCGGCGACCTCTCCCACGAGGGGAGAGGTGAAGAGCGGGGTTGCGATGCCCGGTGAGATCGACTCCGCGCACCCCGCGCTGCGCGCGTCGACCTCTCCGACAACGCGGGCGCCTGAACCCCTCTCCCCCTGTGGGAGAGGGGCAGGGGTGAGGGGGCGTACTTGCGTTGCATTCCTGAGACTTGAGGCGAGATTTCCCCCCTCACCCGCCGCGCTGCGCGCGTCGACCTCTTCCACCAAGGGAGAGGTGAAAAATCAGGTACCGATGCCCGGCCAGGCTGGCCCGCGAGCCCGCCGCGCTGGCCGCGACCGTGATCCGCTGGGAGCCCCGAGAGCGCCGCGCGAGAAGGCCTGCCGGCAGCCTCGCGACTTCGTTGATCGGGCCTTGGCTGAGGAGTAGGGTCCCCACGACTGGTCATTGACCTCGTGTCGTTGCCGATCGATTGCAGCCCGCAAGCAGACGGGAAGAGAGATAACAATGCAACTGCTGAAGCGCATGGCAGTCGTGGTTGTGGGTCTGTTCGCCATGACTCTGCTGGTCCAGTCCTCTACCGCCGCACCAATCAAGGGCGCGCAGAACTCGACGGTCGTCCCCAAATTCACGGATCCCGTCTTCGGTGTGCCGTTTCTCGAGTCAAGTACGATCTTTCAGGGTCAACAAGCAGTGCTTGGTTTTGAGATCGGGTGTAGACAAAACATGATCTCACCAAACATTCACGAGTTTTCGATCAATGGCTCGGTTGTCAATGTGACGGTGAATGTAGGGCTCACGCAGCAATGCTTCATGCCGACGCGGATTTTTCGTTACGCGTTTGGCGCCGATCTCGCACCGGGTGTCTACGAGGTTCGTCTCTTCGCTCGTTATTCGGGACTTGTCTTTCCAAAAGGCCAGCTACCATTGCAGGTCCTGGCGGCGGAGCCGGTGCCAACGCTGCGGCCTCACGTGCTGCTGGCGCTGATGACGGGGATGCTCTTGATCGGGCTCTGTGCGGTGCGCATCCGATTCTGAGATGGATTTATGTCGGGGGTGGTGGGATTTCGGGGACTGCAGGGTCCCGCATGGTGCGCGCTGCTGGTCAACCTGTGTGTGTCGACGATCGCGCAGGCAGCGGGTGGTACTTGGACGATCGGTGGCGCCACGCTAGCGCCCGGTGAGCGTGCCATCGTTGAGGTGCATTTTGCCGGTGATGGGAGAACCACGGCCGCGCAAGTCAGCTTGGTACTCGACCCCGCACGACTGACCGCCGTAGAGGCTCGAGATAGTGCTCCCGGTCAATGCGGGATTGCGCCGAATGGTCGCATCCAGGTGCTGGCCATTGACGAATCCGACCGGCCACTGCCGGTCGAGCCCTTCCTCGCCTGCCGCATCGTGATCGAAGCCCGTCGATCCCAGCCCGGAGGGACGGTCGAGCTGCGCGGAACCGACGCGATCTGCGCCAGCGCGAACAGCGCCGGACCGTGCGTGGTACATCCGGGCCGCATCGTGATCCGTGGGTCTATGCCGTCGCCCACACCGGAACCGCGGCAGGAACCCCAGCTTGCCGTTCTGCTGTCGGCCAGCGCTGAGGCGCCGACAGTGGACATGCTCATCGCCTTTGACTGGTCGGGCGACGAGCCACCACCCCTTCGCGGCCTGACCGAACCCCGACCCGTGTCGGTCTGGCCGGCGATGCGGCCGCGCGCTGCAGGCGACTTCGCGCGAATGCTTCGCCGGCATCCAGATACCGCGCGCGGTCGGTTGGAGCGCTACGTGCTGGTGAACTATGCCAGCGTGGAGCAGGCCAGCCGCGCCGTGGCGGGGCTGCGTGCCGACCCCTTCGTCGAGTTTGTCGATGACAGTCTATTGCGAAAAGTTGACGCCCGGAGGACGACCTCAGGGCTTGGTCCGCTTTGGGAATCGCCCAAGAGCTCGGTCGGGCAGTACCACATCACCGCGATGGGTCTTGATCGCGCCTGGGCGTGGGCTGGTGGCTGGAGCCTGATCGGCATCCTCGACACCGGGCTTGATCGCAGCCATCCGGCGTTGCGCGCATTCACGCCGGCTGGCCAGTACACCGGGGGCAATTTCTTGCCGGTGTATTCGGGGGATCTCGGTCGAACCGATTACGGCCCCTGTGGTCCGAACAACGTGTGCACGGTGTTCGATCCGAATCCCGATGAGCGCAAGCCGGAGCCAACGCCCCTGGTTTGGCAATGCCCAACCTACCCGCACCATGCGCCCGAATGTGCCGGTCTGAATCTCGCGCCGAACCGGACCTGTGTCGTTTCCAATTTCGTGGGGCACGGAACCCATGTCGCGGGCCTGATCGGTGCATCCGGCGGCGGATTATCGGGGGCGTGTCCGCACTGCGGCATCGCGTCGATGAAGATTGCAAGAGCTGAATGCCTGGATTTTCTGAATCCGCTACGCGTTGGATTCGACATCAGCGTCCCCGCAGTTTCAATTGGAGTGGGCGTGCTCGCGCAAGCCGCGTCGCAAGTCGTGAACATGAGCCTCGGTCGCGAAATGGCGGATGTTCTGGATTGCGTTCCGTTCCCTCATCTGCTCTGGTGCCTGAACTTCGCCTTTGCGGCCGAGAACGACGTCGCCCTGATCGCTGCCTCGGGGAACGATCTACGCGGCGTCAATTGGCCGGCAGCTGATCCGCGGATCCTCGCGGTCGGGGGGCTCGGGCTCGATCTCGGATTTTGGGATGATCGACCGCACCGTCCTTTTGGATCGACCGACCTCAGAGAATGTGGCTCGAATCTCACGAATCCTGCGTGGAGCAACTATCGTCAGGAGCTGATGGCACCAGCGAAATCGGTGGTGTCGACAATGTACCGCGGCTTCGATTGGAACCCCGACCTGTTGTGCGGCGACTCCTTTGGCGGCGGCGCGAACAACGGCGGGGTGGGTCTGTGCACCGGCACGTCGATGTCGGCGCCGATCATCAGCGGCATCGCCGGCATCCTGCGATCGATCAATTCGCTGGTTCCGGTGGGGGACCCTTTCACTGCAGTCGACTTCGGAATCCGCGATGTGCTGGCGGCGAGCACTGATCGTGCGGTCGCCAACCATGGCTGGGACCCGGATTTGGGCTTCGGACGTCCCGACGCCGAAGTGGCGGCCCGGCGCATGCTCGGCGCGGTCGCGGGCAGCACCGTGACCAATCGGCTGACGCCGCTGTTCGTGCTGTGGAGCGAAGGCGCCAAGGATTCGATCAGCGTGGCGACGGCGCAGCTGGCTGTCGCGCTGGCGCGGTATCAGAGCGCGCAGGCGGAGAGCCGCGCGGCGGACGGGCCGACGACGTCGGGATACACGAGCTTTCCGACCGAACCCGAGTTCTCGCCGCCGGTCCCGCGCGCTGCGCTTTATGTGCTGACGACCGAGTTCAGCCCAGGCTATCCCGGGCAGGCGTTGCCCACGCCGATCCCGCTTTATGTCGTCGAACGGACGCGGCCGTCTCCTGACGGCTGCACGCCGGCGAACCCGCCGTGCAACGTGGAGAACCGAGACTACGCGCTGGTCAACAGCGTCGCCGAGCTTGAAGCGGCCGTAGCGGGTGGCTACGACCATCGCGGCCGGCAGGGCTACCTCTATCCGACCTGCTCCCCGGAGCCGACCTGCATGCCGCCGGGCACCGTGCGCGTGCGGCGGCAATGCAATCACGCGATCGACGATTGCGCTGTGTTCCCGGAGAGCCAGCTGTCGCTGTGGCAATCGCGCGGCTACACCCAGCCGATGTTCTCCGGCGGCACGATGGTGCTGGGTTACGCCTATCCAAATGTCGACAGCGATGGCGATGGGCTGATCGACGGGATGGAGTATGTGATCGGCACCAACCCCCTTTGCCGCCGACTCGAATGGCGACGGGATCATCGATGGCCTCCAGTTCCCGCAGGCGGGCGTGTCGTTCTCGGATCCCTGCAGTGGTGCGAACACCTGCCTGCGACTGCCGCAGGACGTGTTCGCGGATGGGGTCGAGCAATCCGACCGAGGATTGACGATCGAACCCAAAGCCTACGCGGCGCGCGCTTGTCTCGCTGCGCGCGGCGCCGCCTTCGGCAGGCGCGAGAGGGATGCACGGCACAGGGCGCCCGTCTGATGCGGAGCGATACACGTTGATCAATGGTCCATGCGCATCGCCTACGCCGAACTCCACTGCCTCACCGCCTTCAGTTTCGGGCGCGGCGCGTCCAGCGCCGACGAGCTGTTCGCGCGTGCGCGGCGGGAAGGCTACGCGGCGCTCGCCATCACCGACGAGTGCTCGGTCGCAGGCATCGTGCGCGCGCTCGAGGCGAGCGAGCAGCACGGCGTGCCGCTCGTCTGCGGCGCCGAGTTCACGCTCGCCGATGGGCTGAAGCTGGTCCTGCTGGTCGAGACGCTCGCGGGCTGGCGCGAGCTGTGCCGGATCATCACGCTGGCGCGGCGGCGCGCGCCGAAGGGCGACTACGTGCTCCGCCGCAGCGATCTCGAATCGCTCGATGCCTCGGGCCTCCTCGCGCTGTGGTGCCCGCCGCCCGAGCCGGCGATGCCGGCCGCGCACGACGCCGGCTGGTTCCGGCGCCGATTCCCGCAGCGCGCATGGCTCGCGATCGAGCTGCATCGCGGCCCGGATGACGCGGCGCGGCTCGCGGCACTGCGCGCCTTCGCCGCGCACCACGAGTTGCCCTGCGTCGCCTGCGGCGACGTGCACCTGCACGTGCGCCGTCGCCGCGCGCTGCAGGACGCGCTGGTCGCGATCCGCCACGGCGTGACGCTGTCCGAGGCCGGCTGGCGCCTGTTCCCGAACGGCGAACGGCATCTCCGAAGCCGGCGCGCGCTGGCCGCGATCTACCCCAGGGAACTGCTCGACGAGAGCGTGCGCATCGCCGAACGCTGCCGCTTCTCGCCGCGCCAGCTCGAGTACCGTTACCCGCGCGAGCTGGTGCCCGACGGCGAGACGCCGACCACCTGGCTGCGTGCCCTGACCCTCCAAGGCGCGCGCCAGCGCTGGCCCGATGGCGTGCCCGAGGCGGTCACTCGGCAGATCGACCACGAGCTGGCGCTGATCGCCGAACTCGCCTACGAGGCCTTCTTCCTGACCGTGCACGACGTGGTTCGCTTCGCGCGCGAGCGCGGGATCCTGTGCCAGGGCCGCGGCTCGGCGGCGAATTCGGCGGTGTGCTTTGCGCTTGGCATCACCGAAGTCGATCCGGCACGGATGCACGTGCTCTTCGAGCGCTTCCTCTCGCGCGAGCGCAACGAGCCGCCCGATATCGATGTGGATTTCGAGCACGAGCGCCGCGAGGAAGTGATCCAGTACGTCTACGCCAAGTACGGCCGCGAGCGCGCCGCGCTGGCCGCGACCGTGATCCGCTGGCAGCCCAAAAGCGCCGCGCGCGAGCTGGCCAAGGTGCTGGGCCTGCCGCGCGACCAGCAGGACGCCGTCGCCCACGCCGTCAGCCGCGCGCATGGCGAGGTGCCGCTGGCAACACGACTCGCCGAGCAGGGCCTCGATCCCGAGTCCCGGCCGGTGCGCCAGCTCGTGGCCCTGATGGCCGAGCTGGTCGACCTGCCGCGGCATCTCTCGCAGCACGTCGGCGGCTTCGTGATCGCCGACGAGCCGCTCTCGACCCTGGTGCCGGTCGAGAACGCGGCGATGCCCGAGCGCACGATCATCCAGTGGGATAAGGACGACCTCGAAACGCTCGGCCTGCTCAAGGTCGACGTGCTCGCGCTCGGCATGCTGACCTGCATCCGCAAGGCGTTGACGCTCATTGAACAGCATCGCGGCCGGCGCCTGACGCTCGCGACGATCCCGGCCGAGGACCCGGACACCTATGACATGCTGTGCCGCGGGGATTCGATCGGCGTGTTCCAGGTCGAGAGCCGCGCGCAGCAGGCGATGCTGCCGCGCCTCAGGCCCCGCTCGTTCTACGACCTCGTCATCGAGGTCGCGATCGTGCGCCCGGGACCGATCCAGGGCCAGATGGTGCATCCGTACCTGCGGCGTCGGCAGGGACTCGAGCCGGTGAGCTTCCCGTCGCCCGAGCTCGAGGCGGTGTTCGGACGCACGCTCGGCGTGCCGATCTTCCAGGAACAGGTGATGCATCTCGCCGTGGTCGCGGCCGGCTTCACCCCGGGCGAGGCCGACCAGCTGCGTCGCTCGATGGCGGCGTGGAAGCGCCGCGGTGGCCTCGACCACTACCGCGACAAGGTGCTCTCGGGCATGACCGCGCGCGGCTACGACCTCGCCTTCGCCGAGCAGGTCTTCGAGCAGATCAAGGGTTTCGGCAGCTACGGCTTCCCCGAGTCGCACGCGGCGTCGTTCGCGCTGCTGGTCTACGCCTCGGCCTGGCTCAAGTGCCACGAGCCGGCGGCCTTCGCGTGTGCGTTGCTGAACGCGCTGCCGATGGGCTTCTACGGACCGGCGCAGATCGTCGGCGACGCGCGCCGTCACGGTGTCGAGGTGCGGCCGGTCGACGTGCTGGCGAGCGATTGGGACTCGACGCTGGAGCCCTCGCGCGCAACCGGTGGGCTCGCGCTGCGCCTCGGCTTCCGGATGGTGTCGGGCCTGAAGCGCGAGGCGATCGAGCGCCTCGTCGCCGCGCGCGACGAGCGGCCTTATGCCGACGTCGCCGATTTCGCGACCCGCGCCGGGCTCGATCATTTCCAGCAACAGCGGCTGGCCGAAGCCGGTGCCATGCGCAGACTCGCCGGCCACCGGCACCGCGCGCGCTGGGCGCTGGCCGGGATCGAACGCGCGCTGCCGATCGAGGATCGTGCCAGCGACGATGGCGTTCGCGTCGCGCTGCGTCCGCCCGATGCGCGCGACGACCTGATGGCCGATTACGCCACGGTGGGCCTGACGCTTGGCGCCCATCCGCTCGCGCAACTGCGCGGCGTGCTCGCGCGCCGCGGCGTGCGCCGCAGCGACGCGCTGGCGCAGGTGCCGCACGGCGGCGGCGCGCGCCACGCGGGGCTCGTCGTCGTGCGTCAGCGCCCGGGCAGCGCCGGTGGTGTCACCTTCGTGACCCTCGAGGACGAACTCGGCCTCGTCAACATCGTCGTCTGGCCGCAGGTCGCGCGGCGCTTTCGCCGTGCCCTGCTCGAGGCGCGGCTGCTGGTGGTCTCGGGCGAGATCCAGCGCGCCGACGGCGTCCAGCATCTGATCGCGCGCCACCTCGACGACGCCACGGCCCTGCTCGGCGGGCTCCGGCACGACGCCGAACACAGCTGGTACTGATCACGAGCCGGGCAGTATCCAACGCCGACCGGTGCCATCAAATGGCGGCTGCGGTCCTCTTCGCTCAGGGTGCCTCGAAACCATCGACCAGCAGCGGATCACGGCCGAGTCGGGCGATCGCGAAATCATCGTCGCTCATGTTCCAGCGGCGCCAGCCGGCCACCACCGTGCGGCCATTCGCCTGGCGCAGGATCGAGACGCCGCCGCCGGCGGGCGTATTGCTGATCTGGGCCGGATACTCGATGATCCGCGGTAATCCGCCGTTGAATCCGGGATCGAGTTCCAGCAACTCGGGCACCGCCGGATTCACCAGTCGCGCCCGCAGCACGCACTGGTGGTACGGAAGATCGCCGCAGATCGCGGCGAGCACGATCTCGTTCGGTCCGCCTACTGGATGGTGCGCCGCCGCCAGCACGGAAATCTCACCGGGCAGGACATCGGTCAGACAACGCACCCGAAAACCGGTACCACCGACGGTGTCGTTGACGCTGGCGTACCAGGATCGCGCGACCGAGCCGACGATCGCCCAGCCGAAGGCCTTGAAGGTCCCCTGCATCGGCACGATTGCGGTCGGCACATGGTCGAAGGCGGCACCGCATCCGGTCTCCGGGCCGGCGGACTGGATCGGCTTGCGACCGAGCGTCCCGAAACTGTCATCGCTGACGAGGGCCGGGGTCAGACGCCAGAACGCACCGGCGGTGCTGGCGAGGTTCGCGTAGCGCCGGATCAGCCAGACCACGCTGCCATCCGCCAACGCGCTGCCTGCGACGATGCGTTCGCCCACACTGCCCGACGCACCGGGCACCGTGCCGAGGTCGAATCCATCCGGATGGACCCGCAGGAACGCCGATTTCTCGACGAAGACCGTCGCTGGTCCGTCGTTGTCGACTCCGCCGCCCACCAGGATCTCACCGTTGCTGCGCAAGATCAGTGCGAAGGCCTTTTCATGCGCATCGGTCACGGTGGTGAACCGAATGTTACGGATGCCGCCGCTCGCAAAGCTCGTGTCGAGGGCACCGCTGGCGGTTAGCCGCAGCAGTCGGCCATCCGGCGTGCCCGCCGTTCCGCAGGCCGTGGTGTTGCCGAGTACGAGCAGCCGGCCGCTGGAATCGAGCGCGGCATCGGTGACCTCGTCGACACATGGATCGAGTGTGACTCTGCCACCGGTCCCGAAGCTGCCGTCGAGATTGCCGGCCGCGGTCAGACGGGTGACGGCGAGATGCTGGCCACCTGGCGCGCTGGCCGTGCCGACGACGAAATAACTGCCATCGCTCCGGCGCAGCACTTTGACCGCACGGTCCCGTCCGCCACCGCTGAGGTCGAAGGGCACCGCGCGCAGCCCGCCGCTGCCGAAATCCGGATCGAGAAGATGGTCGTCGCTGGCGAAGGCAGGGACGGCGGCGGTCAGCAGGGATGTGGCAAGGGCAAGCGCTTTCATGGTGGGTGAGCCGTGCAGGAGGACTGTCATGGCAGGCTACGCAGGACCGTGGGCCGATGGGACATCGACCAGCGCACGGCTACTGGGCGGGCGGTCGGGGCAGAGGCGTCGGCGGCCCGTCCGCGAGATGCGAAAGGCCGAGGCGTCGCAGGGTCTCGAGCGCCTCTGCGGGCGGCGCCTCGCCGCCGACAAGGGCGCGTTCGACTGCGAGCCATGGGCGGTCGAAGCCTTCGGCGGCTTCGGCCCGGTCGAGTGCCGACTGCGCCGACTCGACCAGCGCCCGGGCCAGTGCGACATCGCCGGCAGTGCGGGCGAGGCGTGCACCGAGAAGGGCCAATCGCGCCGCAGCCCGCGTCCGCCCGCGGTCGCTCGCGGGCGCATCCAGAGTCTCGGAAGCCAGGCGCGATCCGGAGGCGGTGTCGCCAACGGCGAGGCGTGAGAGCGCGACCGCCGAACGGACCGTGGGTGGCCACGTATCCGGATCGCTGAGGTCGGTCGCGGCGGCGATCGCGGCGGCGTGTAAACCCGCGACGGCGAGGGTTTCGACCCGCCCGGCCGCAAGCCGACGACAATCCCCGCTGCCGGCGCCGAGCGTGGCGCACATCCGCGCGACCGCGCCTTCTGATTCGGTTGCCGCCTCGTCCGCACGGCCGAGCCAAGCGAGCGCGCGCGCCCGCGCCAGTCGTCGCGAAGCCTTCGCCGGCAGCGGGTCGCCCGGCGGCGCGGCGGCCTCGATCGCATCGAACTCGGCGAGCGCGGCCGCCGGATCGCCGGCCGCGAGCCGCGCGTTGGCGCGGACCGCCCGCGCGCTCGCGGCGTTCGCGTTGCTCTCGGCTCCGCCGGCCGCCCAGATTGCCTCGGCCTCGTCGATTGCAGCGATCGCGGCGTCGGGGTTGCCGGCCTGGAGCAGCGTGACGCCGTGGTTCGCGAGCACCGTGCCACGGTCGAGGGCGCCGGCTTCGGCGTTCCCGCGGGCGATCGCGGCGGCTTCGGACGAATGGGCGACGGCGGCGGCGAAGTCGCCGACCGCGCGGGCGCGCTGCGCGCGATAGCCGAGAACGTCGGCCGCGATCATCGTGTGGCCGAGCCCGGCGCTCGCGATCGCGGCGCTGGCCTTCTCGATGCCGTCATCGGCGAGTGCAGCGTCGCCGAGACGCAGCCCCGCGATCGCGCGATGCTTGTGGAACAGCGCGAGTTCCCGGTCGTTCGCGCCGGCCATTGCCGGTCCGGCCCGGTCGAGCAGCGCTGCGAGGCGCTTCAAGTCCGCGCGGATCACGAGCGCATCGGCCAGGGCCAGTACCAGCGCGCGATGGCTCTCGGGATCGCTTGCGGCGCGAGTCAGGTCGGCGTTGGCGACGAGATCGAGCAGCGTCTCGGCTGCAATCGGTTCTCCGCTCGCCGTCGCGCGTCCGATGACCGATGCGAAATGTTCGCGCAGCACTTCTTGACGACGCGCTTCGTCCCGTGCGGCGTCGCGTTCGCGAGCGGCGACCATCGCCGCCGCTTCGGCACGCCTTGCCTCGCGAAGGGCATAGGTGGTCGTCGCGGCGAGCGCGACGACTGCCAGCCCCGCGAGCGCGCTACCAGCCGGATGGCGGGCGACGAAGCGCTGCATGCGATAGCCGACGCTGTCGCGGCGCGCTGCGATCGGCAGGCGCTCGCCCCAGCGGCGGAGATCCTCGCCGACCGCGGCCGCCGACGCGTAACGACGTTCCGGTTCGCGTCGGAGGCAGGTTGCGACGATCAGGTCGAGATCCCCGCGCAACTGGGCCGGCCGCCACGGCCGCGCCGACGGATCGAGGGCGAGCGCCTCCGATGCGAGGCTCGGGGTGCCGCGGGCGATGGCATCGACGAGGCGCGGGAGGCTGCTTGCCGCGGCCTCGTGCGGCGAGCGGCCCGACAGCAGTTCGTGCAGCAGGGCGCCGAGGCCCCAGACATCGGTCGCGACCGTGACCGGCTCGCCGGCGACCTGCTCGGGGGCGGCATAGGCAAGGCTCATCGGGGCCAGCGTCTCGGTGAGTGCGGACTCGTCACCGAGGGACTTGGCGATGCCGAGGTCGATCAGGCGCGGGCGGCCTTCGTGATCGACCAGCACGTTGGATGGCTTGAGATCTCGATGGACGATCAGGTGGCGATGCAGGTATTGCACCGCGTCGATGATCGGCAGCAGCAACTCGATGGCGGCCGCCAGATCGGGTCGCCGCTCGGCCAGATGACGGTCGAGCGGCACGCCATCGACGTACTCCATCGCGAACCATGGTGTGCCGTCGAGCTGGCCGCCGTCGACGAGCCGCGCGATCGCCGGGTGATCGATCCGCGCCAGCAACGCGCGCTCGCGTGCGAAGCGATCCAAGCCGTCGGCGCCAAGCCGCGCGCGGTCGACCCACTTGAGCGCCACCTCCTGCGCGAAGCCGCCCTCGACGCGCTCGGCGAGCCAGACCTCGCCCATGCCGCCGCGCCCGAGCACGCGAACGAGCCGAAACGCCCCGATCCGTGCTGGCGGCGCCGCGGATGACGATATGTCGCCCCAGCCGAGTCGTTCGGCGGGTGCGCGGTCGAGCGGTGAGTCCGCGGTTTCGAGCGTCAGGAGCAGGGACCGCACTTCGGCGGCGAGCGCCGCATCACCCTCGCACTCGGCGTCGATGAATGCTTCGCGTGCCGCCGCGTCGCGGTCGAGGGCAGCCCGGAAGATCGCGGCGATGCGGGACTTGCGGTCCACGGCTCAGGGCGGCGGCGCGGCCCCGAGCGAGCGGGCGATCAGCGCGCGCGCCGCGGTCCAGTCGCGATGTACCGTGCGCCGGTCGACGCCGATCAGGCTTGCGATCTCGCCGAAGTCGATGCCGCCCCAGAAGTGCAGCTCGACGACCTCGCCCATCCGCGGATGCGCGGCCTTGAGCTCGCCGATCGCCTGGTCGAGCGCGAGCACGCTGTCGTCGTCGTCGATTGCGGCCAGTTCCGGCGTCAGCGTGATCCGGATCGCGCCGCCACCGCGCTTGTCGGCCTGCCGCCGGCGCGCCTCGTCGATCAGGATCTGGCGCATCGCGCGCACGACCAACGAGACGAGGTGCACGCGATCGGCTGGCGCGGTGTGGCCGGCGAGCTTCAGGTAGGCCTCGTGGACCAGCGCCGTCGCGCTCAGCGTGTGCCCGGCGTGGCGCGCCAGCTCCCGACTCGCGATCGCCTTGAGCTCGCGATAGGCAGATTCGAAGTCGGCAGGGACGGCGGAGTCCATGGACCGGCGCGGCGGGAATCGACGTACCGAAACGATAGCCGATGCGATCGCTCGGGTCCCCTCGCGGCGTAGCGAGCCGACCGCCGGTCGATCCGGCCCGCGGCTCTCAGTTGGCCCGCGCGAGATCGTCGAGCAGCGCGCGCAGGAAGCGCGCGGCCTCGCCACCGGTCGCCGCGCGATGGTCGAAGGTCAGCGAGATCGGGATCACGCGACGGGTCTCGATGCCGCCCATCACCGGCACCACCTGGTGGCGCAGGCGGCCCGCGCCGACGATGGCCACGCAAGGCGGCACCACCACCGGCGTTGCGTAGCGACCGGCGAACATGCCGAAGTTCGACAGGCTGATCGTGTAGCCGGACAGCTCCGAGGCCGGGATGCTGCGGTCGGCGACCTGGGCACGCAGCCGCTCGATGCCGGCGCGGATGCCGGCTGCATCGAGCATGTCGGCATTGCGCAGCGCCGGCACGAAGAGGCCGTCCTCGGTGTCGACCGCGATGCCGAGGTCGACCCGCGGGTGCAGCGTGCGGGTCAGGTTGGCGCCGTCGAACCAGGCGTTGAGCGCAGGCACCGCTCGGCACGCGGCGACGATCGCGCGCACGAGGCGGACGGTGACGTCGGTGCCGGGCGCCCAGGCGTGGATGTCGGCGTCGTCGACGATCGTCGTCGGGACGACCTGCGCATGCGCCTCGGCCATGACCCGCGCCATGTTGCGGCGCACGCCCTTCAACTGCTCGGGCTGGCCGTTGGCCGACACCGAGGGCGGCGTGGTGCGGATCGGCTTTCCGGCCGCGGACAGCGTCGTGCGCGTTGGCAATGGTGCGGGGTCCGGGGCTGTGGAGGCCGTCGCCGCCACCGGGGCGGGTCCTGCCGCGGCGGCCGCTTTCACATCCTTTAGCGTCACCACGCCACCCGGACCGGTCGCGCGCACGCGCGCCAGGTCGACGCCAAGTTTCTTAGCCAGCGCGCGCACCGCCGGCATCGCCTTGATGCCGCCGCTCGCGACCAGCGTGTCGCCGCCGACGCGGTCGCTCGCCTCCATCGCGCCGACCACGGAACCCTGGTCGGCGCGCTCGGCAGCGGCCGCTATTGCCGGTGGCACCGGTGCCGTCGACGGCGCAGTGGGTGCCGGCGACGCCGGGGTCGTGGGTCTGGCCGGCGCATGGCCGTGCGCGTGTCCGGTGTCGTGTCCGGCCGCGCGCTGCGGCAGACTCGCGTCGATCTCGAACTCGGCCAGCGGCTTGCCGGTCTCGATCACGTCGCCAGCCTTCCCATGCACCTTGACGAGGCGACCCGAGAACGGCGAGGGCACCTCGACCACGGCCTTCGCGGTCTCCATCGAGACCAGCGGCGCATCCAGCATCACCACCTCACCCTCGCGTGCGAGCCACTCGACGATGGTCGCGTCGGGCAAGCCCTCGCCGAGATCCGGCAGCATGAAAGTCCTGGTCTTGCTCATCGGCATCCTCCGGCTTCAGCCGTGCGCCAGTGCGCGGCGCACGCCCTCGACGATCCGCGCGCTGCTCGGGAGGTACTTCATTTCGAGCCGGAACAGCGGCATGTGCGTGTCCCAGCCGCAGACACGCTCGACCGGCGCGACCAGGTCGTACATCGCGCGCTCGGCCAGACCCGCCGCGATCTCGGCGCCGACGCCGCCGGTCTTCGGGGCCTCGTGCACGATCACGCAGCGGCGCGTCTTCGCGACCGACTCGAGGATCGTGTCCATGTCGAGCGGACGCAGGGTTGCGACGTCGATGACCTCTACCGACACGCCCTCGGCGGCGAGCTGGTCGGCGGCCTCGAGGCACTCCTTGACCGACGCACCCCAGGTCACGAGGGTCGCATCGGTGCCGTCGCGCAGCACGAAGCAGACGTCGAGCGGCAGCGCCTCGCCGTCGTCGGGCACTTCTTCCTTGTACTGGCGGTAGATGCGCTTGGGCTCGAAGAAGATCACCGGATCCGGGTCGCGGATCGCGGCCAGCAGCAGGCCATAGGCGCGCGCCGGCGAGGAGGGGATCACGACCCGCAGCCCCGGCACGTGCGCGAACATCGCCTCGGGCGCGTCGGAGTGGTGCTCCGGAGCGCGGATCCCGCCGCCCCACGGCGCGCGCAGCACCAGCGGGCAGGTCATTCGCCCGCGCGTGCGGTTGCGGAAGCGCGCGGCGTGGCAGTAGACGTGGTCGAACATCGGGAAGATGAAGCCTTCGAACTGCGCCTCGGCGACCGGCTTCATCCCCTGCGTCGCGAGGCCAACCGCGAGCCCGGCGATCATCGTCTCGTCGAGCGGGGTGTCGAGCACACGCTCGGGCCCGAAACGCTCCGAGAGGCCGACGGTGGCACGGAAAACGCCGCCGTTGACGCCGACGTCCTCGCCGAGCACGACGACCGACGGGTCGCGCGCCATCTCGTGGGCGAGGGCTTGGGTGACGGCTTCGATCAGAGTGACCTGCGGCATGACGGGACTCGATCAGGATGCGGCGGCATCGCGTTGCGCGGCAATATCGGGCGGCAGTTCGGCGTAGAGGTGATCGAACATCGCGCTCGTCGGTGGCGGGCTGCTCGCGAGATAGGCATCGACCTCGGCGTTGACCTCGCGCTCGCAGGCCTCGAGCCAGGCCTTCTCCTTCCCGTCGTCCCACGCGCCGCGGGCGGTGAGATAGGCGCGCAGGCGCTTCATCGGCTCGCGCGCCCAGGCCGCCTTGACCTCGTCCTCGCCGCGATAGCGGCGTGCGTCGTCGGCGGTGGTGTGGTCGTGCAGACGGTAGGTGACGGCTTCGATCAGCGTAGGACCCTCGCCGGCGCGCGCGCGGGCGATCGCGCGGTCGAGCACGTCGAGCATCGCGATCGCGTCGTTGCCGTCCACCTGCACCGCGGCGATGCCGGCGGCGATCCCCTTCTGCGCCAGCGTCTCGGCCGCTGACTGCATCCGCCGCGGCACCGAGATCGCCCACTGGTTGTTCACGATCACGCAGACGAATGGCAGGTTCCAGACGCCGGCGGCATTGATCGCGCCGTAGAAATCCGACTTCGACGAACCGCCATCGCCGACCACGGTGACCGCGACGCGCGGCTCGTGCCGGGTGCGGAAGGCCAGCGCCGCGCCGGCCGCGTGCAGGCACTGGGTCGCGATCGGCACGCACCAGGGGTAGTCGTGCTTCGGGCCGGAGAAGTCGTTGCCGCGCTCGTCGCCACCCCAGTAGAGCAGCACCTCGCGCGGCTTCACGCCGCGCACGAACTGCGCGCCATACTCGCGGTACATCGGCGCGAAGCAGTCCTCGGGCCGCATCGCCATGCCGATCGCGACGTGCGCGGCCTCGTGGCCAAGGCACGAGGCGTAGGTTCCGAGCTTGCCGGTGCGCTGCAGGTTGATCGCCTTGGCGTCGAAGACCCGCACCCGGGCCATCGCCTGATAGGTCGCAACCAGCCGCTCGAGATCCTGCGCGACTGCCGGCGCGTGGTCGGCGAGCCGGCCCTCCGAGTCGAGGTACTGCACGTACTCGACGGCGAACTGCGCGATGATGCTCATCGGTCCGATCGGTCCCGGGAAAGCCGGGTTGATAGCAGGCGAGGCGCGCGTGTCGCAAGCCGCGCTGCGGCACTGGCGTGAGGCCCGCTTTCGTGCTCGGCCCTTGGTACGGACCAACGGCGGCTCCGGCCTCGCGCGTCGATGGACTGGCCATCTCCGACACGGTGCCCCCGATGGGGCCGCGAGTGAAGATCAGGCGCGCTTGCGCGCACCGACACCGATTCCGTCGTGATGCGGATCACGCCTCGATGCAGCAGCGCGCCCAGGCGCCCCCTGTCACGCTCGCCACCCAATCAGCCATCCGTGGCGGGTCGTCGACGGGTGTCCGGACGTGCCGAACACCCTTCGCGTCGCCCGGGTCCTCCGCGACTCGGGCCTGCCACAATCGCCGTCCCACCTGCGCTGGAGCCGGCGAATGGCGACCACCGACAACAAGCGTCCGCTGGAAGCGGAAATCACCACCGACCTGCGCGAGGAGCAGAGCTACGCCGGCTACCTGGCGCTCGACGTGCTGTTCGCGGCGCAGCGGCCGCGTTCGAATCCGCCGCATCACGATGAGATGCTGTTCATCATCCAGCACCAGGTGTCGGAGCTGTGGCTGAAACTGATCGTGCACGAGCTCGAGGCCGCACTCCGCGGACTCGCGGCTGACCGTGTCGACCAAGCGCAGAAGATCCTTGCGCGGGTCAAGCAGGTGCAGCGGCAACTGTTCGAGCAGTGGGCGGTGCTGGAGACCCTGACGCCGTCTGAGTACCTCGGTTTTCGCCACGTGCTGGGCCCGGCTTCCGGCTTCCAGTCGCGGCAGTACCGGATGGTCGAGTTCATGCTCGGCAACAAGAACGCCGAGATGCTCGCTGTCTTCCGCCACTCGCCGGCGGACCACGCGGCGCTCGCGCGCGCACTGTCATCGCCCAGCCTCTACGACGAGTTCCTGCGCCTGCTGGCGCGGCGCGGCCACGCGATCCCGGCCGATTGCGTCGAGCGCGACTGGCGCGAGCCGCACCGTCGCAACCCGGCGCTGGTGCCGGTGTTCCAGCGCATCTACGAGGACCGCGACGCGAACTGGGACGCCTACCACCTGTGCGAGCAGCTGGTCGACGTCGAGGAGAGTTTCCAGCTCTGGCGTTTCCGCCATATGAAGACGGTCGAGCGCGTGATCGGCTACCGCCGCGGCACTGGCGGCTCGTCTGGCGTCGGCTTCCTCAAGCAGGCGCTGGACCTGACCTTCTTCCCTGAGCTCCTCGAGGTGCGCACGGTGCTGAACGCGCCGAACACCCCGCGGTGAGCGGCGGCGAGCTGGTCGCCTGGCTCGCCAGCCTCGCGGTGCTGGCCGCGAGCTGGCGCTTCCTGCCGTGGCGTCGCATCGCCGACGCCGAGGCTGCGACCGTGTTCGCCGTCGTCGTCGCGGTGCTGGTCGCGATGCGATTCGCGACGGTCGCGCTGCTGCCCGGGCTCTCGCTGCACTTCCTCGGCGCCGCGGTCGCGGTGCTGATGTTCGGCTGGAGCTTCGGCATCGTTGCGCTGGCGCTGGCGACGCTCGTCACCGCGCTGCTGGGCGGTGACGTCTGGCTCGGAGTGCCGCACGAGTTCCTCTTCGGCGCGGTCGTGCCGGCGGCCGCGGTCTGGGAGCTGTTCCTCGTGTCTCGACGCTGGTGGGGCCGCAATCCCTTCGTCTACTTCCTTGCCGTGGCCTTCGGCGGCGGCGCGCTGTCGATCATCGTCGCGCAGGGCGGCAAGGCGCTCGCGATGTGGTTCGGCGCCGAGGCCGGCACCGACGCCATCGCGATGAACTACCTCGCGACGATGCCAGCGATGATGTTCTCGGAGGGCTTCCTCACCGGCGGTGCGATGACGATCCTCGCGATGTACCGGCCGCGCTGGGTGGCGACCTTCGATGATGCGTTCTATCTGCAGCGGCCGTAGCGCGCGACGCCGCACAAGCCATGCTTGCGTCACGGCAGAGGGATCGACGTGAGGCCGATTGCGTCCAGTGGGCTCCGCACTGCTCTTGGCCCGCGGTTCAGCGCGTGGGTATAGATCTGCGTCGTGCGGATATCGGCGTGGCCCAGGAGCTCCTGGACGGTGCGGATGTCGTAGCCATCCTCGCGCAGGTGGGTCGCGAAGCAGTGCCGCAAGGTGTGGCACCCGACCGGCCGATCGAGTCCCGCACGTCGCGCCGCTGCCCTGACCGCGCGCTGGAGCACTTGCTCATGCAGGTGATGGCGCATGACCCGTCCGGATCGCGGGTCGGTCGAACGCCTCGTGGCCGGAAACAGGTATTGCCAACCGAAGGCGCGGTCCGCGTCGGGATACTTCCGCGCCAGCGCGTCCGGCAGGGCGGTGCGCCCGAATCCGGCGACCAGGTCATCGGCGTATTGCACCCGGACGAACTCGACCTGGGCGAGCAGGGCCGGCTGCAAGGCCGGAGGCAGCAGGGTCATCCGATCCTTGCCACCCTTGCCGCGTCGTACGCGGATCTCGCTCCGCGCGGACCGCAAGTCCTGCGCGCGCAGGCGCAAGACCTCCATCCGCCGCATGCCGGTGCCGTAGAGCAGCCTTGCCAGCAGGCTCGGGGTCCCGGAAAGCTCGGCCAGCAGTTTTGCAACCTCCTCGCGCGACAGGACCGTCGGCAGGTGTTCCGGACGCTTCGCCCGCCGGATTCCGGCCATCCACGGCAGATCGACGCCGAGTACCTCGCGATAAAGGAACAGTAACGCCGAGAGCGCCTGGTTCTGGGTCGAAGCGGCAACGTGACCGTCGGTCGCCAGCCGCGTCAGGAATTGCTCCACCTCGGCTGCGCCCATCTCGCGCGGATGCTGCTTCCCGTTGGCGCGGATGAAACGCCGAATCCATCCCACGTAGGCCTGCTCCGTTCGGTACGCCAGACCCAGTCGGCGCACCCGCGCTCGCACCTCATCGAGCAATCGCGGCGGCCGACTTGCCGGCATTCCGGACGGGGAGTAGGGTTCCATCAACGCAGCCCCAAGTGGCAGAGGCCACGACGTTATGCGGCGAAGCGGACCGCGACGATGGCCACAAGCCGAGGATGCGTGTAGGAAAACACCTACGGGCCCGGCGGCGGGGC
>CALDVP010000163.1 GCA_937924195.1 uncultured Lysobacterales bacterium | reverse complement strand
GGCGCGCGAGCAGCACGATCTCCGGCAGCGCCAGCGCGTACGGGAACGCGAAGTAGCCGAACGCACGGGCCGGCACCGCGGCCAGCGACCAGCCGTAGATCGGATCGGTCGGCGCCGACAGGATCACCGGCAGGCGCAGCGCCAGGTAGCCCGCGACCGGCAGCGCCGCGACCAGCGCGGCCGCGAGATGCGCACGCTCGCGGGTCATCGTCGCCAGCACCACCAGCGAGGCCGGCAGCACGACCGCGGCCTCCTTGGCCAGCAGCGCAAGCGCGACCAGCGGCGCGACGCCGAGCACCCGGAGCACGCCGAGGGGCGATCCCGCACGCGACGGCGCCAGCCACCACGCGATCACGAGGCCGGCGCCGACCCAGACCAGGTCGGCCAGCGTCGCGACCCAGGCGTGGACGAAGACCGCGTAGGGGTGCGCCAGGAAGATCAGCGCGGCGAGGCCGGCCGTGGCCGGCGCGATGCGCCAGGCGACCAGCGTCCCGCGCAGGGCCAGCGCGACCGCGAGCCCGATGGCGGCGTGGACCGCGTGGTGCAGGCGCGGCCACTCGGCCAGCCACGACGCCAGCGCGAGCCACAGCTCGAAGCTCAGGGGCCGGTACTGGAAGCGTTCGATCTCGAGCCAGCCCGCGGCCGCCGGCACGCCGTCGAGCGGGCGCGCGAACGCCGCCCACTGCAGTTCGTCGTGGCTGAACCAGCCCGGATTGAGTGCCAGCGGCAGCAGCAGGATCGCGCCGAGCAACGCGACGCCGCCCGGATGCGACAGCAGGCCTTCCAGCGTGCGCCACGTCGGCGCGTGCCGACCGCAGTGGCCCGACGAATCCGAGTCCAATCGGAGTCGCCGTCCACCTGTAGAGCGGACCTTGGCCCGCTTGGAAATCATCTGGGCCTCGTACCCCGTCGAGCCACCGCGCAGGCCGGCCCTACGGCTCGATCCCCAGCGCCCGCTGCACCGCCGGCGGGCAGGCGAGCACGGCGTAGTCGAGCGCGCTGCCGCCGCCGGAGCCCTCGTTCGGCACGCTCGGGTCGGCGCCGAGTTCGAGCAGCACGCCGATCGCAGTGACGAGATGAGCTTCGGGGATCTGCGGGAAGCCGCAGTGCGAGAGCACGCCGTTGATCGGCGGGCCGACCTGGGTCGGATTGCCCATCATCGTCATCACGAGGTTGACGTTGCCGCGGTTCACCTGGGACCGGATCCGCGTCGCCTGTCCGGACTTGATCGCCTCGCCGAAAGCCAGCCAGTCGACCGGCTTCGCGCCGGCTGCGGGCGGCGCCGGTGCCGGACGGGTCGGGGCCGTGCTGCCGCTGCGGATCGCGGCCTCGGCGCGATGGGCCGGCGCGATTCGTGCCAGCGCGGCGCTCGCCGCGGCGCGCACGTCGGGATTCACGTCGCGCGTCAGCGACTCGAGGCGCGGCACCTCGGCGCGCGCCTCGGCCCACTGGCTCTCGAGCTCGCCGAGCAGCACCACCTTCGACGCCGGGTGCGGATTCGCGAGCGCGGCATCGGCCAGCAGCGTCGCTGCGCGCGGACCATTGCGCTCGGTCATCCGCACCGCGCGCGCGGCCGTGCGAAACGGCGCGTCGTCGGTCGAGCGCGAGAGGATCGCGGCGAAGGCCTCGAGCGCGACCGGCTTCGCCGCCTCGCGGGCGGCCGCCGGCACGCGCTCGTCGAGGGCATTGCTCGCGGCCGCAAGCGCATCGACTGCGATGCCGCGGAACTCGGCCGGCTCGTTGCCCGTGGCCCAGCGCGCGAGCGGCGGCAGCGCACCCGGATCGACCCTGGCCGCGGCGCCGAGGGCGTAGAGGGCGGCGCGCAGAACGTAATCCTCCGGACGCGGCTTGCGGCCGAGCACCGCCGCGACCGGCCCGTGCCAGCGCGCGACCTCGGAAGGCGCGGTGCGCGCGGCGAGCAGCTCGATCGCGGTCGCGCGCACGGCGTCGTGCATCGAGGCGAGCATCGCGACCAGCGCGTCGGTGAGCCCGGCCGGCGCAGGCTCGACGCGCGCGGCGGCGAGCATCAGCTCGCGCGTGGCCGGATGCGCGAGACTGAACGCCTCGAGCAGCGTCGGCCCGAGGGCCGGGTCGCGCTCGCGCGCGAGCCGAAGCAGCGCCTCGCCGGCCGATTCGACAGTCGCGAGCGGCACCGCGTTGCGGGCATGGGCCTCGTGCGCTTCGCGCAGCCAGTCGACGAAGTAGGGCAGCAGCCGCGCCGGCGGCTCGAGCCCGATGAGCCCGCGCGCGGCCAGGAACCTCGCGTAGACGAACGGACCCGGAGCACCGAGCGCGGCGCGCCGGAGCGGCGCCAGCGCCTCGCGCGATTCGCCGAGCACCTCGAGCGCCTGCGCCGCCAGCATCGCGACCTCGACCGAGGGATCGTCGAGCGCGACGCGCAGGGCACCGCGCCCATGAGCGGCCGCCTCGCGCGACCCGGGCGCATCCCGCGTCGCCATCATCCAGAAAGCTCGCGCCGCTGCGCTGCGGATCGAGCCATCGGAATCGTTCAGGGCCTCGACCAGCGCCGGCGCGGCGCTGGTCGGGTCGTGTCGCGCGAGCGAGTCGATCGCCTCGATTCGGCGCCGCGGCTCCTCGCGACCTGACTCGAGGGTCCCGATGAGCGCGCGCGTGGTCGCATCCTTCGCACCCGCAGGCAGCCCCGCCACGACCAGCGCGAGCGCGACGACCAGAAGATTCGCGGTGCGACAGAGACGAATGGTGGGCCGATACATGACGATCCCCCGGGCGACCCGCGCCACCCCTGCCCGACGATACGTGCGAAGGGGCATTAATCGAACGGAGTCGACGTGACCACGGACGGCACGAGCACACAATCGCTTCACTCATCGCCCACCGGACGTCGACCGAGCCTTGGCGAGCATCGGGGAACGATGCGGAGTCGATCATGTTCCTGAGCCGCCTGATCTACGCGAGCCGCGCCACCGAGGCGCTGTCTTCCACCGATGTCGAACAGATCCTAGACGCCTCACGCCGCAACAACGGGCGCGCCGGCGTCACCGGCATCCTGATCTTCAGTTCGCGCGAGTTCCTGCAGTGCCTCGAAGGATCGCGTGAGGCGGTCAACCAGACCTACGCGCGGATCCTCGGGGACCCGCGCCACGCCGACGTGCAGGTCCTCGATTACCGCGAGGTCGACCGGCGGCTGTTCCCTGAGTGGGGCATGCACGCGCTGGCGCCGGCGTGGCTGACGCGCCAGCGGCTGCTGCGCTACGGCGAGCGCGAGCTGTTTGCGCCGACCCGGATGAGCGCCGGCAGCGCGCTGGCGCTGCTCGAGGATCTCGCGCGCGATCCGGAAGCGGCGGCCACGCTCGCGCCACCGGCCGCCGGCGTTGCAGGCGCCACGACCTCGCCGGCCGGCGCCATCCTCGCACGACTCCGCGCGGAACGTCCTGCCACGGCACGCTGAGCCGAGCTCGGGCGCAAATTCCTGCTCGCCGGCAGGGGCGGGTTGAATCTCACGCATTTGGAGCCGTTCACGGCCCTCTGCGCGCGCTACGCGGAGCGCGCGCCGGCGGTATCCGCTTGGCTGGACGCGTTTTCCGCCGGAGGCGACGCGCTCCTGGGCCAAGGAGCTCGGCATCGACACATTCGTCGGCAGTTCAGGCCGCGTGTTCCCGACCCAAATGAAGGCCGCGCCGTTGTTGCGAGCGTGGCTGCACCGCCTGCGCACGCAGGGCCTGCGCGTGCACGTGCGCCATCGCCGGCTCGGCTGGGACGAGGAGAATCGGTTGCGCTTCGAGTCGCCGGACGGCGAGCGCCGCATCCGGGCGCGGGCCACGGTGCTGGCGCTGGGCGGCGCAAGCTGGCCGCAGCTCGGTTCCGATGGCCGTTGGCAGGCGTTGCTGCGCGATGCCGGGATCGCGGACGCGTCGTTGCGGCCGGCCAA
The DNA here is from genome assembly GCA_937924195.1 of uncultured Lysobacterales bacterium. Classification (GTDB taxonomy): domain Bacteria; phylum Pseudomonadota; class Gammaproteobacteria; order Xanthomonadales; family Ahniellaceae; genus UDEA-SF1. The sequence goes on along the minus strand of CALDVP010000163.1, from coordinate 10,979 downwards.
CTGCGGTTTCGAGGTCGCGTGGAGCGCGCACTTGCGCGAGCGCTTCTCCGGCGCCCCGATCAAGCCGGTGGCGCTGACCTACGAGGACACCAGACGCCAGGGCGAATCCGTGCTCGGCGAGTACGGCATCGAGGGCAGCCTCGTCTACGCCTTCAGCGCGCGGCTGCGTGACGCGATCGCCCGTGCGGGCTCCGCGACCTTCACGCTCGACCTGCTGCCCGCGCTCGACGCCGCGCGGGTGAGACGCGAGGTGCTGCGACCGCGTGGCACGCGTAGCTGGTCCTCGCACCTCAAGACCCGGCTCGGCATCGACGGCGCGAAGGCCGCGCTGCTGCGCGAGCTGCTGCCAAAAGAGGACTTCGACGATCCGGCGCGGATCGCCGCCGCGCTGAAGGCGCTACCGCTCACAGTCACCGCGCCGCGACCGATCGCGGAAGCGATCGGCAGCGCCGGCGGCGTGCGCCTCGAGGGCCTCGACGCGCAGGTGATGCTGCGCGACCGACCCGGCGTGTTCTGCTGCGGCGAGATGCTCGACTGGGAAGCACCGACCGGCGGCTACCTCTTGCAGGCGACGATGGCGAGCGGACGCGTCGCGGGGATGGGGACGGCCCGGCACCTCGACGGCCCGAGCTGACCGGCCGCGCAAGAACTCGATTCGCATCGACTGATCGGCGACACGCGACGATGCAGTCGTCGCCTTGGGGCCTTGCCTCATGCGGCTAACGCTCTTGCGGGCGCTCGGTGGGCGGGAACTGGATGTGGAACCCGGACCGAGACAGGTTCTCCCGAACCCGCGCCACGTCCTCGGTCGCCAGCCGCCGCCCGGCGGTCAGCGCCAGCTCCATCACGAACACCAGCGGCCCGAGTGACTCCCGGATCGCTCCCGGCAGCGCCCCGCTTTCGTCCCGCGCGCGGAGGTAGACGTAGGTGCCGGGCTTCCGCCGGCTCTTGTAGACATAGCAGTTCACGGGTCGGTCCACGACCACTCAGACCAGTCGCCGATCGAGCAATTCGGCGAGCGCGCCGAGCAGGCGCTCGACGTTCTCGATCCGCGCGCCGTGGCCCATCAGGCCGATGCGCCAGACGCGTCCGGCCAGCGCGCCAAGGCCGGCGCCGATCTCGATGCCGTGCTCGAGCAGCAGCCGGCGGCGCAGGTCGGCATCGTCGACGCCGTCGGGGATGCGGACGACGTTCAGTTGCGGCAGGCGCCAGCGCGCGTCGACGGCGAGCTCGAGCCCGAGGCGCTCGAGGCCATCGCACAGGTGACGATGAGCCTCGGCGTGCCGCCGCCAGGCGGCATCGAGGCCTTCCTCGTGCACCAGCAGGAGCGCCTCGTGCAGCGCATAGAGCAGGTTCACTGGCGCGGTGTGGTGGTAGCTGCGGCCGCCGCCCTGCCCCTGGCTCCAGTAGCGGGTGACGAGGCTCATGTCGAGGAACCAGCTCTGCACCGGGGTCCGGCGCGCGGACAGCACCTCGACCGCACGGGCGCTGAAGCTGATCGGCGCGAGTCCCGGCGGCGCCGACAGGCACTTCTGCGAACCGGAGTAGATCGCGTCCGCGCCCCACGCGTCGGCCTCGACCGGGAGGCCGGCGAGGCTCGTGACCGCATCGACGATCGCAAGCGCGCCGTGCTCGCGCGCCAACCGGCAGATCGTCGCCGCGTCCGAGCACGCACCGGTCGAAGTCTCCGCATGGACGAAGGCCACCGCCTTCGCGCCCGGGTGCCCGCGCAGGGCCTCCTCGACCTGCTGCGGGTCGATCGGCTCGCCCCAGGGTGCATCGACGACCACGGCTGTCGCCCCGATGCGGACGACGTTCTCGCGCATGCGCTCGCCGAAGACGCCGTTGCGGCCGACGATCACGGTGTCACCGGGCTCGACCAGGTTCACGAAGGCGGCCTCCATGCCGGCCGAGCCTGGCGCGGAGATCGGCAGCGTCAGCGCATTGGCGGTGCCGAAGGTCGCGCGCAGCAGTTCCTTGATCTCGTCCATCATCGCGACGAAGCGCGGATCGAGGTGGCCGAGCGTCGGCCGCGCCATCGCGGCGAGCACCGGCTCGGGTACCGGCGAAGGACCGGGGCCGAGCAGCAGAACCTGGGGCGGCAGGAAGGATTCCATCGTCGGACGCTCGGGATCGCTCGAGGAAGTCGGGTTACGGATCGCGCGCGTCTTGGCATCGCAGGATCCGCAAGCGGTGTTTTTGCGGATGGTATCCCGGAGCGATCGAGCCACCGCCCGACGAACGCAACGTCGCGCCCGGCCGTCGGGCGGTCAATCCCGGGCACCGACCCAACGAGCAGCAGACCATGGCTGAAGCACGGCGCAGATGCCGACGCACGGCCATCGTCGCCGGCGCCACCGGCCTCGTCGGCAGCGCTTTCGGGCCCGGCTGCTCGAGGCCGGCGACTGCTCGGTCCCTGATGCGGGATCCGATTCGGACGCTTCCGGCCCTGGCGAACCCCTACGCCTCCTGCATCAGCTCTTCGATCAGCTGGTCCTTCTCGCGCCACTGCTGTTCGATCCAGTCGGCGACGCGTTGCCGATACGCCTTGTCGGTGGTCGGATCGCCGCCGAGCACGCCGGCCGGAATCTCGCGCCGCTGCACCCGCACGCGCACCGGGCCGAGCTGGCCACTCAGCAGGTTCCAGAAACTCGGGGTGTGGCGCGGATAGACGATCGTGACGTCGAGCAGCGCCTCGAACTGCTCGCCCATCGCCGCGAGCGCCGTGCCGAGGCCGCCGATCTTGGGCTTCAACAGATGCCGGTAGGGGCTGCCCTGCGCGGCGTGCTTGGCCACCGTATACCGGGACCCCTCGACGAAGTTGATCACCGTGGTCGGGATCAGCTTGAAGCGGCGGCAGGCCTCGCGCGTCGTCTCGAGGTCATTGGCCTGCGCGCCGCGGCCGCGCCCGCGCTGCATGAACGGAAAGTCGAGCGCCCACCATGCAAGGCCGATCACCGGCACCCAGATCAGCTCCTGCTTCAGGAAGAACTTCAGAAAGGGAATGCGGCCGTGGAAGATCCGCTGCAGCACCAAGATATCGACCCAGCTGCGGTGATTGCTGGATACGAGGTACCAGCTGCGCGGGTCGAGGTCCTCGAGCCCGCGCACGTCCCACGGCTCCGGGTTGTTGGCCGCGATCCAGGCGTTGTTGACCGCGACCCAGCCCGAGGCGAGGGCGTTCATCACGCGGTCGCAGCGGCGACGCACTGCGGGAAAGCGCAGCAGCAGCTTCGCCAGCGCCGGCGGCACCAGCAGGGTCGCGACGACCAGCGTGTTGATGGCCAGCAGCAGGCTGGCAAGGACGCCGCGCAGCGCGGCGAGGATTCGCGAAGACATGGACGTTGGCTGCACCATGGTCGACCGAGCGCGACGTCGCCCGCTCAGCGATGTGAACCCGGCGAGCCCCCATTATCCCGCCTTGGCGGGTCGTACCGTGTCGAGGAAATCTGCGAGGGCCTGTTGCGTGTCGGCACGTGCGTAGAGACGTGGCGCGCGACCGCGCAACTGCCCGCGCAGCCGCTCGCGCAGCGCAGCGTCACGACCAAGGCGCAATGCGACCTCGACCATGTCGGCCGCGTCGCGCGCGATCGGTTCGGGCGTGTCGAGCCACCTCAGCAGCGCGGCGGTCTGGCGCGAGCGCATCGTCGGGCCCTCGATCGCGACGATCGGCAGACCCAGCGGCAACAGGTCCAGCGCGCTCATGCCGCCCGACCAGCCCAGCGTGTCGAGCCCGAAGTCGCACGCGGCGGCCAGCGCGCGGAAACGCTCGAGCGGCATCCGGCCGTGCACCACCACCCGCGTGTCGGGATCGACGCCCTCGCGCTCGAAGGCCGGGCGCATCCGCGCGCGCAGCTCGGCGATCGCCTCGTCAGGCACCAGCGGCGTCAGGTGCAGCCGCGCCGTCGGCAGCCCGCGCAGGATCCGCGCGAACACCGCGTCCTGTGCCGGCAGCAGCTTGAACACCGATTGCGCGCACAGGATCTCGATCGCACCCGGGTCGTCCCGGCGCAGGCCGGCGGTCGGCGGGCTCGATGCCACCGGCGGCGGTGGCGCAAGGCCGTGCCCGAGTCCGGGCAGCCGGACCAGACGCTCGTGATAGTGCGCGTCGGCGTCGACGGGCTCGAGGACGTCCGGCACCAGCGCGTGATCAATCGTCGGCAGCCCGCTGGTGACCGGATGGCCCCACAGGCAGACCTGCACCGGCGCCAGGCGCAGCGCCGCGAGCCCCTGATGCACCGGCTCCATCCCAATCTCGGGGTAGACGATCACGTCGGGTTCGAGCACGCCGAGCAGTTGCCGCCACGCCAGCACCGGTCGCGGGCCGGCGTGGTGCGTGCCGGCGGCGGCGAGACGCGCCCGCCACTCCGGCGCGCCAGGCTCGAGGTCGAGGAAGTGCAGTTCGAAGCGCTCGCGATCGAGCCCCTCGAGTAGCGGCAGGAACAGCCGCGCCACGGTGTGTTCGCGCAGGTGGGCACTGACGACGGCGATGCGGCGGCGGTGGCTGCGCATCGGGCGCGGCGACATGCCCGGATCGAGCGCCGACATCATCCTTGCGACCAGATGGCCATGGCGCCGCATCTCCGGGATCGCATCCTCGAGATAGTGCAAGTGAAAGGGCGTGGCGCTGCCGATGCAGGGCCAGACCTGCGGCGCCGTGTCGGGCCGATGGAAGTCCTGCGCTTCGAACCACGCCAGTTCCTCGCGCCAGCGATGCGCAAAAGCCGCCTGCTCGTGCTCGCTGGCGGGGCTCGGGTCCAGCGGGTACTGGAAGGCCATCCAGCGGGCGGCGAGGAAGCGCGGATCGCGTCGACGCGCCTCGGCCAACGCCGCGTGCCCTTCGCGATAGCGATAGCCGGCCAGGCACTCGAGCGCCCAGTCCATCGCCGAGTACAGGTCGCCCAACACCTCGGCCCGGCGGCGCGCAGCGGCGCGACGACCGCTCGCGCCCTGCGGCTCGTGGCGGCACGACTCTGCATAGGCCCGATCGACAGGGGCACGGAGCGCGGAAAAGATCGGATCGTGGCGCTGGGACACGGTGGAAGCCGGCTCGTCGGACGCTCACTGGACGGTAGCACCCGCGATCGTCGTCCCGCCGCGAAACGCGCCGCGGCCAAACCCCGCAGCGCCAGCGTCAGCAAACGCGATGCGAAAGACCAGGGATTCGCGTCCTTCCCGTTCCGCCCGCGGATCGATCCGCAACCAGGATTGCGCTCCGCGAACTCGGCTGGCCGGCGGACCCGAGTGCAGGAACAGCCGAACCGGACGACGAGCGGGAGCCCCATGGCCGGTGCGGATCGGCGCGCACGGTCGGCAAGGACGGCGGCCGTGATCGCGGCCTTCGCCCGGCTGTCGGAGAGCGACGCGTCAGCGACCCCCGCCGCCGCCGCCCCCGCCGCCACCACCGGACGAGCCGCCGCCGCCACTGCCCGAGGAACTTCCGGGCGGCGTGGAGGCCGATGCGATCGACGAATTGAGGCCGCTGCCGATCGACTTCGCGAGGCGGCCGACGTCGTTGAAGCGACTGCCGTGATACCAGGTGATCGCCGCGGTCGCGGCGGCCGCGGCGGCGGCGCCGACCGCGAGCGTGAACTTCTTCGTCCAGGCCTCCTCGACGCCGAGCGCGACCGCGTAAGGCAAGAGACGCTCGTAGCGCTGCGCGTCGAGCGGTGGCGGTTCGCCGGGACCCTCCATGCCCTTGAGCTCGTCGCGCTCGGCGACCGAGAGGTAGCGCCGCAGCCCCTCGATCTCATCGAGCAGTCTGCGACCTTCCGGTGTCGGCGCCTGCACCAGCTGCGCGAACGCGAGCACGATCCCGACCATCGCGAAGCTGACGAGGCCGATCAGCACCAGACCGGCTCCGTCGGCCAGCAGCAGGGACGACACGAAGGTGGCCACGGCGATACCGCCGGCGACCATCGCGCTGCCCGCATTGCGCTGGAAGTACCTGCCGTGCAAGCGCTCGTTCAACAGCGTGGCATGCGCGATCTGCGCGGCCTGCAGCGTGCTCGCGTTCTCGGTCTTGAGCTCGAGCTTCCTGGCTTTCCCGGGAAAGAGCTTGCCGACGAGGGCGGCCGGCGTCTCCAGCGCGGGCGCGCCCGCGGAGCCGTCCCGACGCTCCAGTCGCCACTGATCCTTGCGCAGCTTCCGATCTTCGCGCTCGATCACGACACGGCCATCGACCGCCGCGGACAGGAGATCGCCGGTGAAGCAGCGCGTGTCGTAGCCGCGCCGCTCGAGGAAGCGCAGCTCGGCCGGCGAGCGGCCTTCGGGCGGGTCGTAGCGAACGATGATCGTGCCGGCGGCCGGATCGCGGCCGACCGCGCGCCAGCGCGCGACGCAGTAGACCAACAGCACGAGGAGACCCGTCAGCGCGACGAGCACACCGGCGTTGTCGCGCAACAGCCAGGTGAACCGCTCGCGCGCGGTCGGCTCCGGGACCAGACCCTTTGGGAAGCTCAGTACGATCGTGAGCCCCTCGCTCGGCGCCAGCGGCCGCGTGAGCTCCCAACGCGCGACCCCGGGCCCAACCACGCTCGCGCGGTAGTCCTGACCCTTTGCGCCCTGCGGGCCGGTGTAGCCCTCGACCGCCATCGACTCGACCGGCACCGGGCTCGGCAGCCGGACCTCGACGCGACCGGCGTCGATCGGAAACGCCCAGCCGGTGCCGATCGCGTTCCAGTAGAGCTCGTCGTGGTCGGCGAAAAATCCGAGCTGCCGGGTCGTGCGATAGCGCAGCGTGAACCGGACGTCGCGCGGCAGGTTCGGCAGGAAGTCGTCGTTGCCGGTGTTGATGCGGACGCCGTTGCCGACGCGTTCGGTGAACCACGGCTCCGGCTGGCCGTCGCGCTCGACGCCGAGTACCTCGAGGTCGACCACGACCGCATTGCCGACGCGGTCGCGGTAGCGGGTCGGGAAGTCGCGGTAGATGCCGCGCCGGATGTCGCTGCCGGCGGCGTGCACGGTGATGTGCTCGGCGACCCCGAGGCTGCCGTCGGCGCGCACGTCGACCTCGATCTGGTAGTCGCGGATGCGCTCGGCCGCCTTCGCGGCGGCGCTGCCGACGACGAGCAGCGCGAGCAGGCACAGGCAGACCCGGCGGGCGGCGTTCATGGCAGCTTGACCTCGACGGCCGCGCGCTCGCCGTCTCTCGCCTGGTAGAACTCGGCTTGCGCGAAGCCGAAGGTCCGGGCGACCAGCACGTCGGGCCCGCGTTGCACCGCGTCGTTGAGATCCCGCACCGCGCCGTTGTAGAAACGCCGTGCATACTGAAGGTGCTCCTCGACCGCAACCAGGTCGCGCTGCAGTTGCGCGAAGTTGTCGCTGGCCTTCAGGTCCGGATAGGCCTCCTTGAGCGCAAACAGGCGAGAGAGCGCCTGCTCGAGCTGACCCTCGACCTCGCCAAGCCGCGCGGGACTGGTCTGCCGCATCGCCTGCGTCCGCAGTTCGGTGACGACTTCGAGAACCGCCTTCTCGTGGCCGGCGTAGCCCTTTACGGTGGCGACCAGTTGCGGTACGAGGTCGTGCCGCCGCGTCAGCTGCACGTCGATGTCGGCCCAGGCGTTGCGGACCTGGTTGCGCAGCCGCACGAGGCGGTTGTAGATCGAGAGCGCCCACGCCGCGAGCGCGAGCGCGATGATGCTTACCCCGACGATCGATCCCATGCGTTGTTTCCCCCCGGATGCCTTTGGGCCGTCGGACCTGCATCGTCCCTGAGCCGCCCTATGCGACGCGAATCGGTCTAGGACGGCCGGGTGATGGCAGAACGAACGGACCCGATGGCGAATGCGCGCGATGCCCGCGCGGGCTCGCGCCGTGACCCGCGAGTCGGCATCCTTGGCGCCACCGTGCGCGACATGCCGGGTCGCAGACCGCCTCCAAGGAGCCCCGCCCCATGATCGAGCGTTTCGATGTCGGCCCTCGACTGTCGGAGATGGTCGTGCCTCAGAGTATCGCCTACCTCGCGGGCCAGGTCCCCGAGACCGAGGACGCCGACATCACGACCCAGACCCGCGAGGTGCTGGACTCGATCGACGCGCTGCTCGCGCGGGCCGGCAGCGACCGCACGAAGATCCTGCGCGCCGAGAATCTTCCTCGCCGAACTCGCCGACTTCCCCGGCATGAACGCGGTTTTGGAGGCATGGATGCCGCAGGGCCACGCCCCGGCGCGCGCGACCGTGGAGGCGAAGCTCGCGCGACCGGGCTGGCGGGTCGAGATCGTCGTGACCGCCGGCGATCGAGGGCGAGGGGACGCCCGCCACGGCCCGGACCGTGTCTGCATGTTCGATGCGGCCAGCCCGAGCGCTGCATCGTCGCCGCCGTCCCGCATGCATGGTGAGACCGCGCGCTCCCCGATCCGCTGTCGCGCGCGGCTGGCGCCTGGGCCGTGGCGCACGTGGCGCGAGGCGCTGTTCGCGCGCTATTCGTCGCTGCCCGCAGCCATCTGGGACGAACGCTTCGCGAAGGGACACGTGATCGATGCCAACGGCAGTCCGTTGGCTGCCGACGCGCCGTTCCGGGCCGGCACGCGCGTCTACTACCTGCGGGATTTCGCCGAGCCGCCCATCCCGGTCGTGGAATCGATCCTCCACGTCGACGCACACCTCGTGGTCGTCGACAAGCCGCACTTCCTGGCGGTGGTCCCGGCCGGGCGCTATCGCCGCGAGACCCTGCTCGCAAGGCTCATCGCGCGGCTCGGCAACCCCGACCTCTCGCCGCTCCACCGGCTGGACCGCGGCACCGCGGGGCTGGTGCTGTTCTCGGCCAACCGGGCGACGCGCGACGCCTACCAGTCGCTGTTCCGCGATCGGCGCATCGAGAAGATCTATGAGGCGCTGGCGCCACCGTTGCCGGAAGTCGAGTTCCCGCTGATGCGCGAGAGCCGGATCGAGCGTCATCCCGACGGCTTCCGCATGCGCGAGATGACCGGCGTTCCGAACGCGCGCACCGAGATCGACCTGCTCGCGCGCGACACGCCGTGGTGGCGCTACGTGCTCCGTCCCCAGACCGGCCGGATGCACCAGCTGCGCGTGCACATGGCCGCGCTCGGCGCGCCGATCGCGAACGATCCGTGGTACCCGGAGGCCGCGACCAAACATGCCGACGACCTTATCCGTCCGCTGAAGCTGCTGGCACGCGCGCTTGCCTTCGTCGACCCGCTCGATGGCCGCGAACGGCGTTTCGACACGCAGCTCGCGCTGTGAGCGAACGCTGGACGACGAGCTGCTTCGGCGATCGGCGACGACCGCCCACCGGCGCCCCTGACCCTCGCGCCGGACCGTCGTCGTGCCTGCCTTCGGCACGGACTATCCTGCCGGTATTCCACGCTTCGACCGAGTTGCCCCATGCCACATCGACCGATCCGCTCGCTCGTCGTCGTTCTCATGCTGCTGCTGGCGGCCTGCCAGACCGCGCCACAACGACCATCGCCCGAGACCCCACCGTTCGAGCTGCGCGTGCTGCACATCAATGACCACCACTCGCGGCTCTCGCCGGACGACGGACGCAGCCTGGTGCTGGACGGACGCACGGTGCAGGTCAGCTTCGGCGGCTTCCCGCAGCTCGCCAGCGCCATCGCCCATTACGCCGCCGACGCCGAGCACGTGCTGAAGCTGCACGCCGGCGACGCGATCACCGGAGACCTCTACTACACGCTGTTCCAGGGCGAGGCCGACGCCGATCTGATGAACCAGGTCTGCTTCGACGCTTTCACCATCGGCAATCATGAGTTCGACTTCGGCGACCTTGGCCTGCAACGCTTCCTCGACTATCTCAGCAAGCGCACCTGGGACTGCGACACGCCGGCGCTCGGCGCGAACATCGTCCCCAAGGCCGGCGTCTCGCCGCTCGGGCGCTTTGGCCGTCACGACTACATACAGCCATCGATCGTGGTGGAGCGCGGCGGGCGACGCTTCGGCATCGTCGGCGTCACGGTGGCCGGCAAGACCATGGCCTCGTCGAGCCCGGATCCTGGAACGGTGCTGACCGACGAGGAAAAGGCCACGCAGGCGGGCGTCGACGCGGTGCGCCGGCAGGGCGTCGACTCGGTGATCGTGCTGAGCCACGTCGGCTATCGCGCCGACCTGGAACTGGCCCGGCGCGTGTCCGGCATCGACCTCATCATCGGCGGTGACTCGCATTCGCTGCTCGGCACCGAGTTCGAGGCCTTCGGCCTCTCGCCCGAAGGCCCCTACCCGACCCGCGTCGAGGGTCCGGATGGACGGCTCGTCTGCGTGGTCCAGGCCTGGCAGTACACGTGGGCGCTCGGCGTGCTCGACGTCGCCTTCGATGGCGGCGGGCGGGTGCGCGAATGCACGGGCCGCAGCGTGCTGCTGCTGGGCGAGGATCTGCGCGAGAACGGCCCGGCACTCGAAGGGGACGCGCGACGCGCCGTGCAGGCGGCCATCGATGGCAGTCCGAACCTGATGCAGTTCCCGCCCGACCCCGCCGCCGAGCGTGTGCTCGCGGTGTACCGCGACAAGCTGCGCGAACTCTCCGAGGCTGAACTTGCGACCGTGCCGCAGCGGCTCTGTCTGCGCCGCGTACCCGGCCAGCACGATCGCAGCCGCGACGGCGCGCCGGGCTGCGCCGCCGCGACGGATGCCGGTGGCGGACATGCGCAGGCGGTCGTGGCCGAGGCCTTCCTCGCCCAAGGCCAGCGCTTCGGTGGCGCCGACATCGCGCTGCAGAACGGCGGCGGCGTACGCAACGGCATCGCGCCAGGCTCGTTCACCGCCGCGAACGCCTACCTCGTGCTGCCGTTCAAGAACACGCTGGTGCGCCTCGACTTGAGCGGCACCGAGATCCTCGCGACGCTCGAGGATGCGATCGACCATCTGCTCTCGGACCTTTCGGCCAACAGCGGCGCGTTTCCCTATGCGGCCGGCCTGCGCTGGCGCCTCGACCTGACGCGCCCGCGCGGCGCGGGGCGTTTCTCCAAGGTCGAGACCTGGAACGGCCAGCGCTGGGAGCCACTCGAC
>CALDVP010000162.1 GCA_937924195.1 uncultured Lysobacterales bacterium | reverse complement strand
TTGGTGGACCTGATAGAGGAGGCGGTGCTGGATGTTGATGCGCCGTCAGGACGCGCCGGCGAGATCGCCGACGAGCTTCTCGAAGGGAGGAGGCGACTGCCACGGATCCTGGGCGAGCATGTCGAGCAGACCCTCGACCTTGGCCCATAGACCGGCGGCCTCGATCCGCCGGGCGTCCTTCTGGGCGTGCATCGTGTAGACGAGCCGCCAACTCACCAGCCCGGTTCATCCGAGCAGGCATCGATCGGCTCGGCCATGCCCTCGCGGATCGACTCGCGCAGGCCCGGCGCCGAGAGCAGGAACAGGGTCTCCTGGATGGCCGCCCAATCCTCGGCTGCGACGAGAACCGCATCGTGGCGCTTGCCGGCGATCCGGATCGGCTGATGCGATTCCGCGGCCTGATCGATCAGCCGGCACAACTGGGCTCGCGCCTCGGTGGCGGTCAGCGTCGTCATTCCCTCACCTCGTTACCGGCGTACGCTTTATCGTGCGAAGTCGCAAGGGATGGTCGCCGCCCGGCCTCAGAACCCGACCAGGAACAACCCGATGCAGACGACGAGCCCGGCGAGCGGCACCAGCACGGTCAACGCAGCGACCGCGGGGTAGGCGTCCTTGTGGGTCTCACCGCAGATCGCGCGGATCGTCGTCACCACGTAGCCGTTGTGCGGCAGCGAGTCGAGAACACCGGAGCTGATCGCAACGACGCGGTGGAGCTGGCCCGGATCGACGCCCTGGTCGAGGAAGTGTGGGGCGAGGATCGGCAGTGCGATGGCCTGGCCGCCCGAGGCCGAACCCGTCATCGCCGCAATCGTGCTGACCGCGACGGCGGCGGCGATCAGCGGGTCGCCGGGCATATGGGTGACCCACTCGACGGCGACGTCGAAGGCCGGGGCAAGCTTCGCGACCGCGCCAAAGCCAACCACTGCGGCGGTGTTGCCGATCGCGATCAACGCGCCGGTGCTGGCCTCGGTCATTGCGCGGCCCGGCTGCCGGAAGTGGCGGTGGTGGATCGCCCACGTGGCGAGACAGCCGCCGAGCAGGGCGAGGATCAGGGCCGTCGTCTTGAGCTGATCGTGGAAGAAGAACGAAATCAGCAGCACCACCGCGAGCGGGATCAGCCCCAGCGCCGGATGCGGGAGGTCGGCACGGTTGGAGGCCGGGTCGCCGTCGCGCGCCGCGAAGCCCTCCCCGCGGGCCTTGGCGCGCTTCAGCATCCACGCGAGCCACGCGTAGCCCGCCACGGCCATCAGCACCGCGGTGATGAGACTTGCCTGCCAGCCGGCGAAGGGCGAGGTGCCGAGGTACTTCACCGGGATCCAGTTCTGGATCTCCGGCGAGCCGGCGCTGGTCATCGTGAAGGTGACCGAGCCGAAGGCCAGCGCCGCCGGAATGAAGCGCCGCGGCAGGTCGGCATCGCGGAACAGCGCGAGCGCGAGCGGATAAACCGAGAACGCGACCACGAACAGGCTCACGCCGCCATAGGTCAGTACCGCGCAGGCGGCAACGATCGCAAGCGCGGCGTGCCGGGGGCCTAGCCGGGCCGTGATCCAGCGTGCGACCGAATCGGCGGCGCCCGAGTCCTCCATCAGCTTCCCGAAGATCGAGCCGAGCAGGAACATGAAAAACCAGTTCGCGATGAAGCCGGTGAAGCCGCCCATGTAGGCGCCGATCAGGTTTGCCTGGCCTTCGACGGCCAGCGGCTCGGCCAGCGGCAGGCCGGCGGTCAGCGCAACGATCAGCGCGCACAGGGGGGTTGCGATGAACAGATTCATCCCCCGCATCGTCAGCACGACGAGGAGCACCAGCGCTCCGAGGAGACCGATCAGGCTGAGCATGCGCGCATCCGGCAGCAACGGCCCGGCGATCTTCGGCGGGCCGCCGCGCGAGGGGTACCTGTACGAAGGTACAGATGTGGCCGGCCCGCCGCATCCGTAGATTGGCGTCGTCCGTCCATCGGGCGGGGCGGTTCGCGCCCCGCCGTCCAGCCACGAACCGGGGGTCCGTCATGCGTCATACCTTGAATCCGCTTGCGATCGCGATCGCCACTGCGCTTCTCGCCAGCGCGCCGGACGTCCACGCCGCGCCGACGCCCGATCCGGCGACCGGGCTCTCCGCCGCCGCTGATCCTGCCGCCGAAACCCAGGCGGAGCCCCAGCGCGATACCGCCGATGACCTGACGTCGCTCGGCACGATCACGGTGACCGCGCGCCGGCGTGAGGAAACCTTGCTCGAGGTGCCGGTCGCGGTGACCGCGCTGACCGAACCGGCGCTCGAGCGGCTCAACGTCACCGACCTCTCGAACTTGCAAGGCCAGGTGCCGAACCTGACGATCTACGCAGCGCGCGGCTCGTCCAGCACGCTGACCGCGTACATCCGCGGCGTCGGCCAGTCCGATCCGCTGTGGGGCGTCGATCCGGGTGTCGGTCTGTACATCGACGATGTCTACATCGCCCGACCGCAGGGTGCCTTGCTCGACGTGCTCGACGTCGACCGCATCGAGGTGTTGCGCGGGCCGCAGGGGACGCTGTACGGCAAGAACACCATCGGCGGTGCCATCAAATACGTGACCAAGCCGCTGCTGCCCGATCCGAGCGCGAACGTGCGTCTGACCCTCGGCAACTATCGCCAGGCCGACCTGCGGGTCTCGGCCAACATGCCGCTCGGCAGCGATTCCGTCGTTGCGCGCTTCACCGCGGCCTCGCTCAACCGCGACGGGTTCGGCGAAAACATCCGCACGCGTGCGCCGATCTCCGACAAGGAGATCCTGGTGGCCCGAGGCTCGATCGGCTTCTACCCGAACGAGGATGTCTCGATCGTGCTCTCGGCCGACTGGATGGACGACCAGAGCGGAGCCCGCGGCGCCAGGATGCTGACCCGCACCGACACGGCGCTCGGGCCCCTGTTCCCGCCGCCGGTGTCCTTCAACCGTTTCGACCCGACCCGCGCGCTGCCGCTGCCGAGCCGCTACGACGTGCGCAGCGGAATGCCGAACGTCAACGACACGACGATGAAAGGCGCGGCGGCCACCGTGAACTGGCGCATCGACGATACCTGGGCCTTCAAGTACGTCTTCGGCTGGCGCCGCGGCGACACCGAAACGAATATCGATTTCGACACGCTGCCAAACATCATCGCCGACGTCGCTGCGACCTACCGCGATCGCCAGACCTCGCACGAGTTCAACCTGAACTACGACGCCGGTGGTGCGTGGACCGGGGTGCTCGGCCTGTACCTGTTCGATGGCACGGCCGGCGGGACGGTGCGCAACAACTTCTTCAATCTGTCGTTCGGCACCACGGCCGGCGAGGTCGATACCTCATCCTGGGCGCTGTATGGCGACTGGACCTGGGCTTTCTCGGAGCGATGGTCGACCACGCTCGGCCTGCGCTACACGGACGAGGAGAAGAAGGCGACCGTGCTCAACCGCGCCTTCAGCAACGCCACCTTCACCGTGCCGATCGCGACGCTGGCCAACTTCACCGATAGCGTCGATTTCCAGAACTGGTCGCCGAAACTATCGCTCGAATACCAGGCCGACCCGAGCACGCTGTACTACGGCCTGGTCAGCCGCGGTTTCAAGTCGGGTGGCTTCAACGTCCGCGCCAATACGGCCGCGGTGCCACTGTCGGCACGGCCGTTCGACGACGAAAAGGTGACCTCGTGGGAGCTCGGCACCAAGCGCGCGCTCGCCGACAACCGGTGGTTCCTCAACGCCGCCCTGTTCTACAACGACTACCGCGACGTGCAGTTGTCGGTGTTTACGCAGTTCATCCAGCCGAACGGGCAACCGGCTTTCTTCGGCGACTTCACCAACGCCGGCAAGGCCACGATCAGGGGTGCAGAACTCGAGTTCCAGGGCCGTCTGAGCGATCGCACCACGTTGACCGGCATGGTCGCCTACCTCGATGCGAAGTACGACGAGTTCATCGACCGCGGCGTCAACGTCGCCGACCAGCAGAAGCTGACCAATGCGCCGAAATGGCAGTCCTCGCTGACGTTGGCGCACGTCTGGGATGCTTTCGGTGGCCAGCTCGAGGGCCGCGTGACCGGTGCCCATCAGGGCGCGGTCTGGCCGACCACCGACCTGTCGATCGACATCT
This sequence comes from uncultured Lysobacterales bacterium, assembly GCA_937924195.1. Classification (GTDB taxonomy): domain Bacteria; phylum Pseudomonadota; class Gammaproteobacteria; order Xanthomonadales; family Ahniellaceae; genus UDEA-SF1. Next base: position 15,908 of record CALDVP010000162.1, on the reverse strand, counting down.
ATCAGTCGGGCTATACGTTGTGGAGCGCGGGTCTGGTCTGGCGCGCCAACGGCAACCCGTGGACCTTCGCGCTGCAGGGCTCGAACCTGACCGACAAGGAGTACCGGACCACCGGCTACAACATCCCGGCGCTCGGCATCCTGACCGGCTTCTATGGCCCGCCGCGCCAGATCCAGCTGATTGCGGCGTACGAGTGGTAATCGCCCAAGGCACGACCCGTCGCGACCGAGCGACGCTGCGCGGTGCGTGGCCGCGCAGCGCCCCAGCATCCCGTCCCGGACGCGCCGCTTGCCAGCACCCGCGCGAGGGAAGCCCGATGCGGCGACATTGGTTCAGGGCAATGTGGATCGCCTGTGCGACCGTGTTCATCGGTTGCAGCGGCACGGCTGCGGTCGGGCCGGTGCCGCTGCTCGGCGTCGACGCGACCCGCGTGACGGTGTCCGGTATCTCGTCGGGCGCCTACATGGCGCACCAGGTCCACCTCGCGCTCAACGAGCGTGTGACGGGGGTCGCGCTGTTCGCGGGCGGGCCCTATGCGTGCGCCAGGGGCCAGCTCGATCGCGCACTGGCCGAGTGCATGGCACCGAAGGACGCGGGTCCCGATGTCGCTGCCCTCGCAGCGGTCGCGCGCGCGCGCGCAGCGGACGGGACGATCGCCGCGCTGGGCAACCTGTCCGGTGATCGCGTGTTCATCTTCCACGGCGCCCTCGATGCGACCGTCGCGGCGAGCGTGACCCGTGCGAGCGCCGCGCTGTACCGCGAACTCGATCCAGGGCTCGCGATCGAAACCGACTTCGACCGCGCGGTCGCCCACGTCTTCCCGACCGAGGCGAGCGGTGGCCCTTGCGATCGCGCCGAACCGCCGTACCTTGGCGCCTGCGGCATCGACGGGGCCGGCCTCGCGTTTCGTGCGCTCGGGCTGGTGGAAGCCGACGCGGTCCCGCCCGCAACGCCCGCCGGTGAGTGGCGCGAGTTCGACCAGTCGGCGCTGGACGCCTCCGGCGCACCCGCGCGACTCGATCCGGCGGGCCTACTCTACGTGCCACCCGACTGCGTCGATGGCGGCTGCGGCCTGCACGTCGTGTTCCACGGCTGCGAGCAGTCGACCGGAAAGGTCGGCCGCACCTTCGCAGAGGGGTCGGGCTACGCACGCTGGGCCGACGTGGCGCGGGTCGTCGTCGCCTTCCCGCAGGCGCGGGCGAGCTTCATGCCGCTCAACCCCAAGGCTTGCTGGGACTGGTGGGGCTACACCGGGCCGGCCTACGACACCCGCGACGGCGCGCAGATCAAGGTCATTGCCCACCTGCTCGAGCGACTCGCATCCCGGCCCTGAGCGATCGCCTCGGTCGCGCCACTGCCGTCCTGAACACCGCCCGCGTCAAGGAGGACCGGGCAGGCCGGGGATCGAGCGTCGGCTTCCGGCACACTCGTCGTCATGTTGAGCGCTTCCCTGGTCATCGCCGCCGGCCTGGTCTGGATCGGGGTGCTGTTCGGCGTCGCTCTGTGGGGGGAGCGCCACTTCCGCGGCGATGGCCGGGCCGGGGCGATCGCTTACACGCTGGCGCTGGCGGTCTACTGCACCTCGTGGACCTTCTACGGCACGGTCGCCCAGGCCGAGCGCCACGGCTGGTGGATCCCGCCGACCTTCGTCGGCACGATCCTGCTGTTCTGGTTCGCGTTCCCGTTCCTCACGCGGCTGGCCGCGGTCGCGCGCGAGACCAACGCGACCTCGCTCGCCGACCTGATCGCCGCGCGCTGCGGAAAGAATCCGCGCCTCGCCGCGCTGGTGACCGCGGTCGCGCTGGTCGGCATGGTGCCGTACATCGCGTTGCAGCTGCGCTCGGTCGCGCAGACCTTCGGCATGTTGACCCGCGGCGGGGACACGCCGCAGGCCGGCTGGGAGGACGTCGCGCTGTGGGTCGCGTTGGCGATGGCGGCCTTCGCGATGCTGTTCGGCACCCGGCGCGCGGCGGCCACCGAGCACAACCGCGGGCTGGTGCTGGCGATGGCATTCGAGTCGGCGTTCAAGCTGCTGGCGATGCTCACGGTCGGGGCCTTCGCGCTGTTCGTGGTCGGCGACGGGCCCGTGGACCTGACGGACCGCGCGGCGGCGCTGCCGCAGCCGACCGATCGCGGCAGCTTCCTCGCGCTCGTCGTGCTCGGGGCGCTGGCGATGTTCACGCTGCCGCACCAGTTCCACATCGGTTTCGTCGAACTGCGCCGAGCATCACAGCTGCGCGTTGCCCGGCTTGGTTTTCCGGCCTACCTGCTCGCGATCGCTGCACCGATCGTGCCGCTGGCATGGGCCGGTGGCCTCGCGTTCCAGGGTCAGCTGAGCCCAGACCTCTACGTGCTCGGGCTACCGCTCGCGCACGAGGCCAGCGCGATCGCGCTGCTGACTTTCCTCGGTGGCGTCAGTGCCGCCTCCGGCATGGTGATCCTCGCCGCGATCACGCTCTCGATCATGCTCGGCAATCACTGGATGTCGCCTTTGCTGCTGCGTGCCGCGCGGCGCAGTGCGCCGGGCACGGACTTGACGCCGACGGTGCTCGGACTGCGCCGGATCGCGATCGTCGGGTTGCTGTTGATCGCGTGGGCCTTCAGCCGCGCGGTCGGCGAGGTCGGTGCACTGGGCGACCTCGGAGCGATGTCGTTCTCGGCCCTGGCCCAGCTCGCGCCGGCGGTCCTCGCCGCGGTGTATTGGCCGGGCGTCTCGGCACGCGCGATCGCCGTCGGCATCACCGTCGGCATGGCGGCCTGGTCCTGGATCCTCGTGCTGCCGTTGCTCGCCGGTCATCCAGGCGTCGACCCGATGCTTGCACCGCTGCCGTCCTGGCTACGACCGGAGGGCTTTCTCGGTCTCGCTGGGCTCGACGGGCTGACCCGGGCGATCGTGCCCGCACTGGCGCTCAATGCACTGACGGTGCTCGTCGTCACCAGTCGGGAGCGCCCAGCGGCGGAGGCGTCCGGCGCGCGCGTCGCATTGGCCGATCTCGGTGCGCTCGCCCGCCGTTTCCTGCCCGACGCCGAAGTCCTTCGCCTGCTGCGCGGACTACCGCAGTCGGCCGTTGTCGCGCCGCCGGACATCGTCCGCGACGTCGAGCGTGCGATCGCGGCGGTGGTCGGCAGCGCGTCGGCGCGCTTGCTGATCCGTGCCAGCGCGAGCGGCACCCCACCGCCGCTCGCGGCCGTCGCCGAACTCGTGGGCGAGGCGGCCGAGCGCACGCGTTTCAATCAGACCTTGCTCGAGGCCGCGCTCGAGAACATGAGTCAAGGCATCAGTGTCGTCGATCGAGATCTGCGTCTGGTCGCCTGGAATCGACGCTACGCGGAGCTATTCGACTACCCGGCAGACCTGCTCCGGGTCGGTACGCCGGTCGAGAGCCTGGTGCGATACAACGCCGCTCGTGGCTGGCTCGGCGACGGCGAGGCGGAGAGCCTGGTGCAGCGACGTCTGGCGCACATGGCCGCCGGCACCGCCTACCTGACCGAGCGGCGGCTGCCCGATGGGCGCGTGATCGAGATCCGTGGCAACCCGATGCCGGGCGGTGGTTTCGTGGCGACGTTTACCGATGTCACCCGGTTCCGCGAAACCGAGCACGCGCTGCGCCGGGTCAACGAGACGCTGGAACTGCGCGTCGCCGAGCGGACCGCCGAGTCCGAAGCGGCGCGGCGCGACGCCGAGCAGGCCAACCGCGCCAAGTCGCGCTTCCTGCTGGCAGTCGGCCATGACCTGTTGCAGCCGGTCCACGCGGCCCAGCTGCTGGCGGCGAGCCTGCGCGAACCTGATGCCGCGCGGGATTCCGCCGCCAGCATCGAGCGCGCCCTGGCCTCGACCGCAGCCCTGATCGACTCGTTGCTCGAGATGTCGCGACTCGAATCGGGTTCGCTCGCCCCGCAGCGGCGGATCGTGCCGCTCGCCGAGGTGATCGAGCCGCTGGCCGAAGAGGCCGCCACCCTCGCGCGCGAACGCGGATTGCGTCTGCGGGTCGTCCACAGCCGGGCGTCGACCGAGAGCGATCCCCTGCTGCTGCGACGGATCGTGCAGAACTTCCTGTCGAACGCGCTGCGCTACACCGAGCGCGGCACCGTGCTGTTGGGCGTGCGTCGTGCCGGCAACGCATTGCGCATCGAGGTCCATGACACCGGGCCGGGCCTCGACGCCGACGAGCAACGGGCCGCGTTCGAGGAGTTTCGACGACTGAAGCCGGGATCAAGCGGTGGTCTCGGGCTCGGGCTGTCGATCGCCGCCCGGTTCGCCGAGCTCCTCGGTCACCGGATCGAGGTGCGCTCGCGCCCGGGCATCGGCAGCGTGTTCGTCGTAAGCGTGCCGTACGTCGGGCGGGCCGCAGGTGAGGAGCGGCCGACCGCCAAGGCCGGCGACTTGACCGTGATCCCGGCCAGGCTCGCGCTGGTGGTCGACGACGAGCCGGTCCAGCGGGCGTCGGTCGCTGACGCCCTGCGTCGTCTCGGTCACGAGGTGATCGAGGTGCCGGATCTCGATACGGCGCGGGCGCATCTGGGCGGTCGCCTGCCCGATCTTGCGATCCTCGACTACCGGTTGGCCGGCGAGGCGACCGGGGTCGAACTCGCCCAGGCGCTCGGGTTGGCGCGGGCCGCCGTTCCGGTGTTGGTCATCAGCGCCGAGACCGACCCGGCGCTGCGGGCCGCGGTCGAGGGTGAGGGCTTCGCGTTCATCGCCAAGCCGCTGCGGCCGCTGGCGCTGCGCAGCTGGCTGCGTCGCGTGGTCGATGCTGGTTGAGCGGATGCATCGGGCCGGCCGCGGACTGTGGTCCCCGGCACGAACGGATGCCGGCAGGCGTTGCTATCGTTTGCCGATGAACGCAGTCGGCGAGATCACCACCCTGATCCAGGCCTGGGACGCAGGCGACGTGGACGCGCGTGCGCGGGTCGTGCCCCTGCTCTATCACGAACTGAAGCGCGTGGCGCGCGGCCAGCTGGGGCGCCACCCGGCGCCGACGCTCGAGCCGACCGTACTGCTGCACGAAGCGTTGCTGAAGCTGCTCGGCGATCGTCCACCAGCGCACGACCGGGAACACTTCCTCGCCGTCGGCGCGCGGGCCATGCGCCAGGTGATCATCGATCATGCGCGCCACCGTGCCGCCGAGAAACGCGGCGCCGGCATCGTGCTCGATTCGCTCGACGACATCGACGGTGATGTGCTGGCCGGCGAGCTGCCACTGCTCGATGGGATCGACCTGATCGCGCTGAGCCAGGCCCTGTCCGATCTCGAGACGCTCGATCCGGTCGCGGCCCGGGTGATCGAGTTGCGCGCGTTCCTCGGGCTCACGATCGAGGAAACCGCCGGCGCGCTCGGTTGGCATCCATCGAAAGTCAATCGCGAGTGGGAATTCGGCCGGGCCTGGCTGCGCGACCGACTGGGTGCCTTCGACGAGGCCGCGCGCGATGCTGACGTGGCTGGCGGATGACCGAGGACCGACAGACCTTCGCTGCAGCGCGCGCGGCTTTCGCCGACATCCAGACCGCGCCGGAGCGTCGCGCCGAGCGGCTCGATGCGCTCGATCCGTCGGCGCGCGCGCTGGTCGAGCGTTGGCTTGCCGCGGCGCAACGCCCGGCTCGGGATGACCTGTCGAGTCAGCCTGATCCGCCTTTCGTCGATCCGAGTGGACGCTGGCGCGCCCTTGGTCTGATCGGCGAGGGTGGCATGGGGATCGTCTTCCAGGGTGAACGCGCCGACGGTGCGTACCGTCAGACGGTCGCAATCAAGCTCCTGGCCGGAGCGGGGACGCGCCTGCTGGTCGCCCGTTCGCGACGCGAGCGGGAACTGCTCGCCCGGCTCGACCACCCGAACATCGCGCGGCTGATCGATGGCGGTCAGGACGCGCGCGGCGTGCCATTCCTGGTCATGGAGTACGTCCACGGCGAACCGGTCGATCGCTGGTGCGCGCGGCATGCGGTCGACGCCGCGCGGCGTATCCGGCTGATGGCGACCGTGGCCGACGCGGTCGCCTACGCGCACCGGCAGCTGATCGTGCATCGGGACCTGAAGCCATCGAACATCCTTATCGATACCGAGGGCCGTCCAAAGCTGCTCGATTTCGGCATTGCCGGCTCGCTCGATCCGGCCGAGATGGGGCTCACCGGTGACGGGATGGCGCCGATGACCCTCGCCTACGCCAGCCCGGAACGGCTGCGCGGCGAACCCGCCGGTATCGCCGCGGATGTCTGGGCCCTCGGCGTGATCCTCTACGAACTGCTCGCCGGCGAGCTGCCGTTTCGCGTCGCGCGCGATCGCCCGGTCGAGCTCGCCGCGGCCATCGCCCAAGGCGCGCGGCCCCGTTCACTCGCGGCACTGCCGCGCGTGCGCGGCGGCCGGCGACTCGGCGAGGAGATCGACGCGATCCTGGCCAAGGCGCTCGCCACCGAGCCAGAGCGCCGTTATGCGGGCGCCGATCGACTGGCCGCCGACCTGCGCGCCCTGCTCGATGGCGGGGCGATCGGCGCCCGCCCGCCGACGCTGGCCTACCGGATGCGCGTGGCGTTGCGGCGCCAGTGGCCGGTGTGGACGGCGGTGGCGGCCTTCATGACGCTGAGCGGCTATTACGCCTGGTCACTCGCCGGGCGTCTCGCCGAGGTCGAGCGCGAGCGCGACCGTGCCCGTGCCAGTGCCGACTTCTTCGTCCATCTGTTCGGCGTTGCCGAGCCCAAGCGCGTGCTCTCGGGCGAGGCCACGGCGCGCGAACTGCTCGAACGGGCGATGAGCGAGATCGATCGTGCCGAGCTTCCGGGGATCAACGCCCGCAATCGCGCCGATCTCTACCAGACGGTCGGTGCCGTGCACTACCAGATGCGCTTGCTCGACGCCGCCGAGCAGGCCTTCCGGCGGGCGATCGACCTGCGGCGCGCGGAGGACCCGATCGATCGCCGTTCGCTCGCAACCCATCTCAACGCGCTGGCCGCCGTGCGCCGGATTCGCGGCGATATCGCAGGCGCTGCCGCACTGATCGACGAAGCGCTCGCCGCGCGCCGCGCGGCCGGCGACACCCGATCGCCCGAATACGCCAATCTGCTCAACTCGCAGGCGATCCTGCTCGACCAGCTCGGACGCCATGCCGACGCTCGGCGTACTTTCGAGCAGGCGATCGCGCATTACCGGCGGCTTGGACCGTCCAGCGCCGAAGGTCTCGGCAATGCGTTGAACAATCTCGGGTCGGCACTCGCGGGCGCGGGCGAAACGACCGAATGCATTCGCGTTCAGCGCGAAGCGCTGGCCACGTTTCTTGCGTTCCTGCGCGCGGATCACCCACGCTTCGTCGACCTCTACGGCGATCTCGGCCGTTGCCTGGTCGATGCCGGAGACGTCGATGCGGCCGACGATGCCTTCCTGCACGCGCTCACGCTCGGCGAGCGTGTACTACCGGCCGACGATCCGGTCCTCGCCCGCGTGCGCGGCGACTCCGCGCGCGTCGCCGAAGCCAGGGGCGATGACGCGGCGGCGCGCGCGTTGCTGACACGCGCGCTTGCCGCACTCGAATCGAGAGTTGGATCCGAGGCGCCGCAAGTCCAGGTCCTCCGCGAGCGTCTCGAGGCGCTCGAAGCCGCGTCGGTGCTCGAGGGAACGGCATCCACCGACGGAATGCCGATCAAGGCCGGACTCGGACCCCGATGAGTGGGCGAGCCTTCGACCGGAACACCGCCGCCGCGCGGCGACGGTGGCTGGTCTCGGTCTCGTCCGGGCGGGTCCCGGCGCCCACGGTCGGACCGTCCGATCGGGGTCGGACGTCAGCCGAACATTCCCGCTCGTTCGATCGAAAACCAGGCCTGTCCGGCCAGCTCGCCGTCGATGTAGAGATCGACGCGATAGGCGCCGACCGGCATCAGCTCGGTCGAGGTCAGCGCCGACCAGCTGTTGTCCGCGCCCCGGTCGATCCGGCCCGCCCTCCGCACCAGACTGCGTTCTCCGTTCGGATCGGACAGGTAGCGCCAGTCATACTCGATCGTCCGACCCCCCATCTCGCGATCGAAGCGGGCGACCGCATAGATCTGGGACGCCGTCGTCTTGAATACCGTGCTCGCCTCGGCCGGGCCGCCGCTTGGCCTCGCGTGGTTGGTGGTGAGCGACGAGACCCCGGCCAGATAGATCCGGCTGCCACCGCCTGCCGGCGGCTCGCTCGTGGTGCGCGGCGCCGACGAACCGGCTGCAGCGCCACCGTCTCCGGCGAGCAGCCGTTCCTGCAGCTCGTTGATGCAGGCGGTCGGATTCGCGGTGCGCTTGCAGCGCTCGATCTCGACGTCGGTGTCGATCGAGCCGCGTCGCACCGTGCTCGCCGGGCGCGCGGGCGGCGTCGGGCTGGCGCGCCGATTGGCCTCGGCATCCGCCGCTCCCTCGGCCAATAGCCGCTCCTGGATCTTGGCGATACAGCCGAACGGATCGGGCGCGGACTTGCACCGTTCGAGCTCGGCATCGGTATCGCTGCGTCGCGCGGTACCGGCCGCAGAATCCCCGACGGGCGATGCCGACCGCGGGAACGAGGCGCCTGCGCGCTCGAATGCCCGGCGGCCGTCCCAGGTGCCAAGCTCGTCCGCGAGCGTTCCACGCCAGAACGCGAAGTCGTCCTGCGGCAGCGCCCCGCGATACGACCAGCTGACCTTGTAGGTCCGGGTGCCCGGCAGTTTGGTCAGCCGCGCAAGCTCGTGTTCGGGCTCCGAGCCATCGCTGCAGCGACCCGAGTCGAACACGTAGAGGACGTCCTCCGGCAGTTGCCGCAGGTACTCCCAGCGTGCCGACGGACAGCGAGAGCGCAGCTGCGCCTTGGTCTTCTCCGCGACCTCCAGCGGCGCGCTGATCTGCCGGATCTCGAGCGTCGAGAGCATCTCGCGCCAGTCGGTCAGTGTGGCGCCGGGGCGCAGCCATTCGGTGAGCGCGAAGTTGTCATCGGCGCTCGAATTCGCCAGTACCCAGGGTTGGGGGTCACCCGGGATCTCGAGACGCTGGGCGACCGCCGTCGGGATGAGAACTAGGCTGGCGAGAGCCATCGCGAGGCGGCGAAGGCACGGGTTTGGCATGGCGGGATCTCCGTTCGGATGAGACGCGGGCGGTGGGTAGACGGATTCGTGGCTCAAGGCTCGAAGCCATCGTGGAGCAGGCCGAGCTGGATGCTGAGATCGGCCGGGCCCGTGGTGTTCGAGTTGCGCAGGAAGAACGTGCAGGTCGAGGGCCGGAACGCGCCGACCGTGGCGATCGCATCGATCGGGCCGTTCCAGTTGCCGACCAGCGGGCGGTCGCTCGCGACCCCGAAGGCGAAGACCAGATCCGGCGGCCCGCTGGCGTTGCCGTTACGCAGCTCGAAAACGCCGTTCTGCACGACGCCGACCGTATCGATGCCGTCGCCGTTCCAGTCCCCGGTGACCGGAATGCCGTCGGCCGGCCCGAACGTGAAATCGACATCGGCGGGCCCCGCTGCGTTGGTGGTGCGCAACAGGAATCGGTCCCTGCGGCGCACGCCGATCGTGTCGGTGCCATTGCCGTTCCAATCGCCGCTCAACGGCGTGTCGTTCGGATTGCCGAACAGGAAGTCGAAGTCGCTGAACCCGTTCGAGTTCTGGTTGCGCAACAGGAACCGCGCGCCGCGGCGCACGCCGATCGTATCGGTGCCATCGCCGTTCCAGTCGCCGACGATCGGTACATCGCCTTGGTTGCCGTAGGCGAAGACGAGGTCGGCTGGACCTGCCTCGAGTTTGTTCCAGAGGTGGAATTCCGAGCGCACGGGATCGTAGAGGCCCGGCCGGTCCGAGCCATCACCGTCCCAGTCGCCGACCAGCGGAACCCATCCGGGTCCGCAGGCCGAGGCCGGGATCGCGATGCAAGAACTCATCATCCACGTGAAAGCGGCGACGCGTCGCAGTCGGGCAGAGGTCATCGGATGGCGCTCCAGGGCCGTGTCATCCGATCCCTACGCAGATCGGCCGACTTTTCTCCGCGTTCGAACGCGCCGGGGCATTGCCGGCTCGGTGGGCTTGTGGTCTATTCGGAAGCGGGAGGCGGTGCGCGATCGGATGCCGGTCGCGAGGCCATCGAATCACGCCCGTGACGAGAACCGTGCTGCAAGCGCGGCCCGCGGGCGCGCGCGGACGGGCTCGGCGACGACCGGACTCGTGACGCCGTTCGATGCCGCGGCAGCTTCCCGCCACCTCGCGAAGCACGAGAGGAGGTGGTGATGATCGAGCAAGCGACCCCACGCCAAGTTGTCGGCGCCGAGCGCGACGCCTGTGGCTTTGCGCTGATCGCGAACCTCGACGGCGTCGCGACACGGCGACTGGTCGCAGAAGCGCTCGCCGCGCTCGACCGAATGACCCATCGCGGCGCGGTCGGCGCCGACGGCCGGTCCGGTGACGGCTGCGGAATCCTCGTTGCAACCCCACACGCCTACTATCGCGCCCGCGCGGCCGAAGCCGGCTTCACGCCGGCGGCGCGCTTCGCAGTCGGCCACGTGTTCCTGCCGCACGCGCCGGAGCTGGCGGCGCGCTGCCGCGAGCAGCTGGGCGCAGAGCTCGCGGCTGCCGGCGTCCGCTTGGCCGGCTGGCGCGAGCCCCCACTCGATCTCTCGGCCTGCGGCGAGATCGCCGATCGCAATCGCCCGGCGATCGTCCAGTGCTTCGTCGATGCCCCGGACGGACTGGATGCCGATGGCTTCGAGCGGGCGCTCTACCGCGCGCGACGCCGTGCCGAGATCGCGCTCGCCGACGTGCCTGCGTTCTGTGTGGTCACGCTGTCGGCGGATTCGATCGGCTACAAGGCGATGGTTCTGCCCGACGCGCTGCCGGTGTTCTACCGCGACCTCGCCGCCGAGGACTTCGTCACCGACGTCGCGATCGTGCACCAGCGCTTCTCGACCAACACCGCGCCCGCGTGGCGGCGCGCGCAGCCGTTCCGGATGCTCGCCCACAACGGCGAGATCAACACCGTGACCGGCAACCGGCGCTGGTCGGAGGCGCGTGCAGTCAAGTGGCGCTCGCCGCACATCGATTTCGCCGATCTGCTTCCCATCTGCGTGCCCGGCGGCTCGGATTCGGAGTCGCTCGACAACGTGCTCGAGGCGCTGGTCGTCGGCGGCATGGAGCTGATCCAGGCCATGCGGATCCTGATCCCGCCGGCGACCGCACCGCTCGAATTCGCCGACCCCGATCTCGCTGCGTTCTACGAGTACTACGCACTGAACCAGGATTTGTGGGACGGTCCGGCCGCGGTCGTGATGTTCGACCGCCGATTCGCCGCATGCACGCTCGACCGTAATGGCTTGCGGCCCGCGCGCTGGGTATTGACCGCAGCCAACGAGCTCAAGGTCGCGAGCGAGGTCGGCGTGTTTGCACACGCGCCGGCCGACGAGGTCCGCAAGGGCAAGCTCGGGCCTGGCGAGATGATCGCGGTCGACCGCCTCAACCACCGTTTCCTCGACAGCACCGCGATCGACGCGATCAATCGCGCCCGGGCCCCGTTCAAGCGCTGGCTGCGCGCCGGTGTGCGCCACCTCGACGCCAACCTCATCGACCCGAGCCTTGCCGCCGAGCCGTTCCCGCCGGAGACGCTGGCGCGGTTCCAGAAGCTCTTCGGTCTGACCCGCGAGGAACGCGAGGAGGTCCTGCGCGTGCTTGCCGAGACCGAGCAGGAAGCGGTCGGCTCGATGGGCGACGACACCCCGATCGCGGTGCTGTCGGAGCAACCGCGCGCGCTCTATGACTGCTTCCGCCAGGGCTTCGCCCAGGTCACGAACCCACCGATCGACCCGCTGCGCGAGCAGATCGTGATGTCGCTCGCGACCCAGTTCGGCCGCGAGGGGAACCTGTTCGAGATCTCGGCGCAGGCAGCGCGGCAGGTGATCGTCAACTCGCCGGTGCTCTCGCAGCGCAAGCTGCGCCAGCTCATCAAGCTGCCCGAGTTCCGTGATGCCCACGCGCTGGTGCACCTGTACTTCGACCCGGCTACGGAGACGTTGCCGGCAGCGCTCGACCGGATCTGCGACGAGGTCGCGGCGAAGGTGTCGGCCGGCGCGATCCTGATCGTGCTGTCCGACCGCTATCCCGAGCGCGGCAAGCTGCCGGTCCACGCGCTGCTCGCGGTCGGCGCGGTGCACGCCGGCCTGATCCGGCGCGGCCTGCGCTGCGACTGCAACCTCGTGGTCGAGACCGGCACCGCGCGCGATCCGCACCACTTCGCGTGCCTGATCGGCTTTGGCGCGACCGCGGTCTATCCCTATCTTGCGTATCAGACGCTGTTCGACCTCGGCCGTCGCGACGTGCTCAAGGGCAAGCGCGGCAACGAGCGCGCGGAACTCGGCCGCAGCTACCGCCGCGGCATCAAGAAGGGCCTGCTCAAGATCATCTCCAAGCTCGGCATCTCGACGATCTCGAGCTATCGCGGCGCGGGCCTGTTCGAGATCGTGGGCCTCGATCGCGAGGTCGTCGAGCGCTGCTTCCCCGGTACCCCGGGTCGCATCGGCGGCGCCGGCTTCGACGCGCTCGCGGCCGAGGCCCGGCGCGCGCACGACCTCGCCTGGAACGAGGCCGCGACGATCGCGCAGGGTGGCCTCTATCGCTACGTCGCCGGCGGCGAGTACCACATGTACAACCCGGACGTGATCGCGAGCCTGCAGCGTTCGGTGCGCACCGGCGACTACGCCGACTACCAGGTCTATGCGCGCCATGTCGATGGACGCCCGCCGTCGACACTGCGCGACCACCTCGTGTTGCGCACCGCGGCGACGCAGCTTCCGATCGACGCGGTCGAGCCGCCGGAGGCGATCCTGCGCCGCTTCGACTCGGCCGGGATGTCCCTGGGGGCGCTCTCGCCCGAGGCGCACGAGGCGCTCGCGATCGCGATGAACCGGCTCGGTGGCCGCAGCAATTCCGGCGAGGGCGGCGAGGATCCGGCCCGCCACGGCACCGAGAAGCGCTCAAAGATCAAGCAGGTCGCCTCGGGCCGCTTCGGCGTCACGCCCGAGTACCTGGTCAACGCCGAGGTGCTGCAGATCAAGATCGCGCAGGGCGCCAAGCCCGGCGAGGGCGGCCAGTTACCCGGGCACAAGGTCAACGAACTGATCGCACGACTGCGCCACGCCAAGCCCGGCATCGGCCTGATCAGTCCGCCGCCGCACCACGACATCTATTCGATCGAGGACCTCGCGCAGCTGATCTACGACCTGAAGGAGGTCAACCCCGAGGCGCTGGTATCGGTCAAGCTGGTCAGCCATGCCGGGATCGGTACGGTCGCGACCGGCGTGGTCAAGGCCTACGCCGACCTCATCACCGTGTCGGGACACGATGGTGGCACCGGGGCTTCGCCACTGTCGTCGATCAAATACGCGGGAACGCCGTGGGAACTCGGGCTCTCGGAAGTGCAGCAGGCGTTGCGCGAGAACGACCTCCGTCACCGTGTCCGGGTGCAGGTGGACGGCGGGCTCAAGACCGGGCTCGACGTGGTCAAGGCCGCGATCCTGGGCGCCGAGAGTTTCGGCTTCGGCACCGCGCCGATGGTCGCGCTCGGCTGCAAGTATCTGCGCATCTGCCACCTCAACAACTGCGCGACCGGGGTTGCGACGCAGGACCCGCGGTTGCGTGCGAGCCATTTCGTCGGGTTGCCCGAGATGGCGATGAACTACTTTCGCTTCGTCGCCGAGGACGTGCGCGGCTGGCTCGCGCGGCTCGGCGTCGCGCGGCTCGAGGACCTGGTCGGGCGCGTCGACCTGCTGGAGCCGATCGAGGCCCGCTCGCCGCGTGCGCGGCACCTCGACCTCTCGCCGATCTTGGCCGCGGCCGATGGCGCCGGCCCCGCGGCCCGCACCTGCACCACGCCGCGCAATCCGCCGCGTGATCCGGGCGAACTCGCGGCGCGCATCGAGCGCGACGTCGAGCCACTGATCGCGGCCGCGCGCGGTGGCGAGTTCCGCTACGAGATCTGCAACCACGACCGCTCGATCGGCGCGCGGGTCTCGGGAGCCCTGGCGCGACGCCACGGCGGCAAGGCCAACGTCGACGGCCCGATCGTGCTGCGCTTTCGCGGACACGCCGGTCAGAGCTTCGGCGCATGGAATGCGGGCGGCCTCGTGCTCGAGCTGGAGGGCGAGGCCAATGACTACGTCGGCAAGGGCATGGCCGGCGGTCGCATCGTCGTGCGGCCCTTCGCCGAATCGCGACTGCTCGCACGCGAGACGCCGATCGTCGGCAACACGTGTCTTTATGGCGCGACCGGCGGTGAGTTCTTTGCGGCGGGCCGCGCCGGCGAGCGCTTCGCGGTGCGCAACTCCGGCGCGACCGCGGTGGTCGAGGGCGCTGGCGACCACTGCTGCGAATACATGACCGGCGGCACCGTGCTGGTGCTGGGGCGCTGCGGCTACAACTTCGGCGCTGGCTTCACCGGCGGCTTCGCCTACGTGCTCGACGAGCATCGCGACTTCGTCGACCGCTACAACCACGAGCTGATCGACATCGCGCGGATCGACCCCGAGTCGATGGAGCGCCACGTCCAGCACCTGCGGCGCCTGATCGAGGCGCACGTCGCCGCGACCGACAGCGCCTTCGGCGCGCTGCTGCTCGAGGACTTCCGCGACTGGCTCGGGCGCTTCTGGCTGGTCAAGCCCAAGGCCGCGAGCCTCGACTCGCTGGTCGCGGCGCTCAAGCGCGCGGCATGAACGGAGGAACCGCGCGATGAGCCAGAAGCCCTTCCAGTTCCTCGACGTGCCGCGGCGGATGCCACGCGAGCTGCCGGTCGCGGTCCGCGTCGAGGGCTGGTCCGAGATCTACGGCGCCTTCGAGCCGGCGCAGGCCAGCGAGCAGGCCACCCGCTGCCTCGACTGCGGCAATCCTTACTGCGAGTGGAAGTGCCCGGTCCACAACTACATCCCGAACTGGCTCAAGCTGGTCGAGGAAGGACGCCTCCACGAGGCGGCGGAGCTGTGCCACGAGACCAACCCGCTGCCCGAAATCTGCGGTCGCGTCTGCCCGCAGGACCGGCTGTGCGAGGGCGCTTGCACGCTCAACACCGGTTTCGAGGCGGTGACCATCGGGGCGGTCGAGAAGTACATCGTCGACACGGCCTTCCGCAGCGGCTGGCGCCCCGACCTCTCGCACGTCGTGCCGACCGGGCGGCGCGTCGCGATCGTCGGTGCCGGCCCCGCCGGGCTCGCCTGCGCCGACCAGCTCGCGCGTGCCGGCATCGAGGCCATCGTCTACGACCGCTACGAGGAGATCGGGGGCCTTTTGACCTTCGGCATCCCGCCATTCAAGCTCGAGAAGCACGTGGTCGAGACGAGGCGGCGCGTGCTCGAGGCGATGGGCGTCGAGTTCCGCCTCGGAGTCGAGATCGGCCGCGACCTCGCCTTCGACCAACTGGTCTCAACGAATGACGCAGTCTTCCTCGGTGTCGGGACCTATGCCTACGTCGACGGCCGCATCCCCGGCCAGGAGCTGCCCGGCGTGGTGCCGGCGCTGCCCTATCTCGTCAGCAATGCCCGCAACGTGCTGGCAAACGGCACCGCGCCGCACGCCGGTGCGATCGCCGGTTGGCATGGCGAAGTGCCGTCGCTCGACGTGCGCGGTCGGCGCGTGATCGTGCTCGGCGGCGGCGATACCGCGATGGACTGCGTGCGCACCTCGGTGCGGCTCGGCGCCGAATCGGTGACCTGCATCTACCGGCGCGACGCCGAGTCGATGCCCGGCTCGAGGCGCGAGGTCAAGAACGCCCGCGACGAGGGCGTCGAGTTCCTCTATCAGCGCCAGCCGGTCGCGATCGAGGGTGACGGCCGCGTCGAGCGCGTGGTCGTCGCGCGCACCGACGCCAGCGGGCGCGGCGCGGAGGTCGCGGTCGGCGACGCGCGCGAGCCCATCGAGGCCGACGTCGTGATCATCGCCTTCGGCTTCCGGCCCGATCCGGC
>CALDVP010000161.1 GCA_937924195.1 uncultured Lysobacterales bacterium | reverse complement strand
CATCAACGTCTCCGGGCATCGGATGGGCACCGCCGAGGTCGAAAGCGCGCTGGTCTCGCACCCGGCGGTCGCCGAGGCCGCCGTGGTCGGCGCGCCGCACGACATCAAGGGCCAGGGCATCTACTGCTACGTCACCCTGATGAACGGCGTCGAGCCTTCGGACGAGCTCATGAAGGAGCTGCGCACCTGGGTACGCACCGAGATCGGCCCGATTGCCTCGCCAGACTGGATCCAGTTCGCACCGGGCCTGCCGAAGACCCGCTCGGGCAAGATCATGCGCCGGATCCTGCGCAAGATCGCGGCCAATGAGCACGAAGCGCTCGGCGACATCTCGACCCTGGCCGATCCACAGATCGTGCCGACGCTGGTGCACGAACGCCTGAACCGATGACGAGGATGACGATCGGGGCATCGGCGGCGGGCGGATCACGGATGGTCCGCTCGGCGCCGCGCTGGTGAGCGATCCCGCATCCCCGAAGGCAGCCGCAGGCAGCAGGCTCACGATGCACGAGATCCTCATCGCCGACGACCATCCCTTGTTCCGCGAGGCGCTTGGACGCGCAGTCCGCCGTGCGGTCGGCGAGGCGATCATCCATGAGGCCGGTGACGTCGCGACGCTGATGCACACGCTCGAGGCGCATCCGGACGGCGACCTGCTCCTGCTCGACCTCAACATGCCCGGCGCCCATGGATTCTCGGCGCTGGTCAGCATCCGCAGCGCCTACCCCACGGTGCCGATCGTGATGGTCTCGGCCAATGACGACGCCGCCACCGTGAACCGTGCGCTGGCGCTGGGCGCAGCCGGGTTCATCCCGAAGTCGGTCGACGCCGACACCCTGTCGACCGCGGTCGCGAAGGTCCTTGGCGGCGACACCTGGGTGCCGCCGGGACTCGGCGCGGCCCCGGGCATGAGCGAGGAGGACCGTGACGCCGCCCGCCGGCTGGCGACCCTGACGCCGCAGCAGTTCCGGGTTCTCGGGCTGGTCTGCTCGGGACTGCTCAACAAGCAGATCGCCTATGAACTCGATGTGTCCGAGGCTACCGTCAAGGCCCATATGACCGCGATCCTGCGCAAGCTCGATGTCTACACACGCACGCAGGCGGTGATGCTGGTCGGCCGCCTCTCGATCGACCCGGCCAGCCTCAAGGCGGCCGCCGAGGACGACGCGGCCGGTTGAGTGGCGCGGGAGATCACGCGCCAGGCGAAGGCTTGGGCATGGTGCTCCGGAAGGATTCCAGCAGCGCGCGCAGCGCCGCGGGCTTCAGTGGCTTGCGCAGCATCGGAATGCCACGCTCTGCCGCCGCCGCTGCCAGCGACTCGGACGTATTACCCGTGACCAGAACCCGCTTCAGCGCCGGCTGCCAGCGCGCGAACTCGTCGAGCAAGGCGAGCCCGTCGACCTCGGCATCGAGCTGGTAGTCGGCGAGGACCACATCGAAATCCCCGGATGCGAGCTGCGCGCGCGCGACCTCGGGTTCGGCCGCGAGCTGGACCTCGATCCCCCAGCGCGCCAGCAGCGCCTGCATTCCGTCGAGGATCGCGAGGTCATTGTCGATGCAGAGGACTCGCAGGCCTTGCACCTTCGAGGCTGGCGTCGGCGCCGGCTCGGACAGCGTGGCCATGGATGAACCTTCGACCGCCGCCGCCGGCACGTCGATCGAGAACGCGCTCCCGCGCCCGATCCGAGAGGACAGCGACAGCGGGTGGCTGAGCAGTCGCGCCATGCGGTCGCAGATCGACAGTCCAAGGCCGAGACCCTGCTCGCCCCATGGCGAGGTCCGGTCGAGACGCCGAAACTCGCCGAAGATCGCCGCCTGCTGGGCTTCCGAGATCCCAGGTCCGGTGTCGATGACCGAGATGCGCCAGCGCTCGCCGCGGCGGCGAACAGCGAGCAGCACGCCACCGCGCGCGGTGTAGCGCAGCGCATTTCCAAGCAGGTTCTGCAGGATCCGACGCAGCAAGCGGCGGTCGGAATGGAAGGCGCAGGACGGGCAGCGCACGCGAAAGTCGAGACCACGCGTGGCCGCCAGTGGCGCGAACTGCGCGGCGAGTGAGGCAATCAGTTCGTCGCCGCGAAACACCGAGAACTCGGGGCGCATCTGCCCGGCGTCGAGCCGCGAGAGATCGAGCATCCCATCGATCAGTTCCTCGGCGGCGCGCAGCGAGCAGTCGACCCGCTCTACCAGCGCCGCCAGCTCCGGATCGCGGCGGGCCTCGTGGCGCAGGGCCGACGAGAACAGCCGCGCGGCGTTGAGTGGCTGCAGCAGATCGTGCCCGGCCGCCGCCAGAATGCGGGTCTTCTCGAGGTTCGCCGCCTCGGCCTCACGCTGGGCACGGGCCTTCGCCTCGAGCGCCTGTGACAGCGCCTCGGTGCGCTCGGCCACGCGCGCCTCGAGCCGTTCGCCGGCTTCGCGCAGCGCGCGCTCGACGCGCTTGTACTCGGTGACGTCGCTGAACATCGTCACGTAGCCGCCGCCCGGTAGCGGACGCCCTTCGATCTCGATCACCCGTCCATCCGGCCGCTCGCGCACGAAACGGTAGGGTACGCCACTGCGGAGGCGCTCGAGCCGGGCGCGGATCTGCGCCTCGATGTCGCCGTCACCGAGCAGCCCACGTGCGGCGTTGAAGCGCAGCAGGTCCTCGATCGGACGCCCGACCTCGAGCAGTTCGGGCGGGTATTCGAAGAGCTCGGCATAGCGCCGGTTCCACGCCACCAGCCGCAGGTCGCGATCGACCACGCTGATGCCGTGCCCGATGTTCTCGAAAGTGACCCCGAGCAGGCCGCGCGAGAAGCGCAGTTCCTGCGAGGCTTCGTCGAGCAGCATCGCAACCTCGTCGATCTCCATGCCGGTGCCGCGCAGGGCGCCAGTCAGCATCATCCGCGCGCTGGCGGCGCCGATCGCGCCGGCCAGCAGGCGCTCGACGCGCTGCACGAGTCCGCGCTCGGCGATCGCCTCACGCGAGACCGGACGTCCGGTCTGCTGCGCGTACTCCTCGAGCGCGCGCCGGACCGCCGGCTCACCGACGATTCGGGCTGCGAGTTCGGCGAGATCGGCGACGCTGGCGCGGCCCGCCAGCCGCGCATCGGTCGCCGCCAGCGGCAGAGCCGGCTCGAGGAAGGCGCGCGCCCGCAGGCGCTCCTCGACCGAGGGGCGGCGCCGGACCTGAGCCAGCCACATCACGCCCCCGTTCGCCGCCAGCGACCAGAAGGTACCGTGAGTGATGGTGTCGAACTGGTCGATGCCGAACAGCGCGTGCGGACGCAGCCATGCCAAGCCGCCGGGCCCGTGCACGATCCAGTCGGCGATCGCCGGGATCGTGGACAGCGTCGGCAGGAACAGCGTGTAGATCCAGACTGCGAAGCCGGCGACGAGGCCAGCGGTGGCAGCCTGCGCGGTCACCCGGCGCGAGTAGAGCCCGGCGATCAGCGGTGGCGCGAACTGCGCGACCGCGACGAAGGCCAGGAGTCCGACCGCCGCGAGGCTCGGGAAGCCGGCGGAGACGCGGTAGTAGGCGAAAGCCGCGAGCAGCAGCAGCAGAATCGCGATCCGGCGTACCCACAGCACCAGGCGACTCAGGTCCGCGCCTTGCCCGATCCGACGGAACCGCGCGAGCGCGGGGATCACGAGCTCGTTGCTGACCATGGTCGCGAGCGCCACGCTCTCGACGATCACCATGCCGGTCGCGGCCGAGAAGCCGCCGAGAAAGACCAGCAGCGCGAGCGTCTCGGCCCCGTGCGCCACCGGCAGCCACAGCAGATAGCGATCGGGATGCACGTCCGCGGGCGCGAGTGCGAGGCCCGCGCTCGCGATCGGCAGGGCCAGCAGGCTGAACACCGCGAGGTAGAGCGGGAAGGTGACGCGCGCGGTGCGCACGTCGCGCACGTCCTCGCACTCGACCGCGCCGACCTGGAACTGGCGCGGCAGGACCAGCGCAGCGAGGAAGGCGAGCAGCACCTGCGAGAGGAACATCGCGGTCAGCGCGTCGCGGCCGTCGAGCGGCGGACGGGGCAGGGGATCTGCGACCGGCGCGCCGTCGAGCAGGCGCCACGCATACAGGCCGATCGCGACGAAGGCCACCAGCTTGACCAGCGATTCGAGCGCAATCGCCAGCATCAGCCCGTGGTGGTGCTCGGTCGCGTCGATCGCGCGGGTCCCGAACAGGATCGCGAACAGCGCCAGCAGCAGGGCCACGTAGAGCGCGCCGTCGGCCAGCCACGGTCCGCTGCCGATGGTCGCAGCGCCGGTCATCGCCTCGAGGCTCATCGAGACTGCGCGGAACTGGAGCGCGATGTACGGCACCGCCGCGACCAGGGCCATCAGGGTGACCAGCGCCGCGAGGCGCTGGCTCTTGCCGTAGCGCGAGGCGATGAAGTCTGCGATCGACGTGATCTTGCGCTCGTGCGTGATCGCGACCACGCGCCCGACCATGCCGCCGAAGGCCACATAGAGCAGGATCGGACCGAGGTAGATCGCGAGATATGGCAGACCCACCGAAGCCGCGCTGCCGACCGCCCCGTAGTAGGTCCACGAGGTGCAGTAGATCGCGAGTGCGAGGCCATAGACGTGGGGGCGCAGCCAGTTGTGACTCGGATACAGCGGCCACCGGTCACCGGCCCACGCGACGACGAACAGGATGCCGAGATAGGTCAAGGACAGCAGCAGCAGCAGACCGCTATCGAACATGCGTCTCGCGCCCGACCCCACCATCGCGGCGCCACGCCGGCGCCCCACATCATCTTCGCCGAAGGTCGGCCGCCGACTTTCCGCGCTGCAGCATCGGGCGCAGCGACGATCGAGAGGTGCCTTCTACGACCAAGGTCTTTACGACCATCCGCCAATGGCCGCACGCGCGGGCGGCGACCAAGATGCCCTCGGCCGGCGCATCGGCGCGCCGGGGAGGAAGGGACCATGACCAAGACGACACCGGTCGACTGGAAGCGGATCGAAGCCGATCCGCGCTTCCGTCACCTGAATACCACCAAGTTGCGATTCCTATGGGGACTGATGGCCTTCTCGGTCGCGTACTACTTCATGCTGCCGATCGGAGCCGGCTGGTTCCCGGACCTCTTCAAGGCGAAGGTCTGGGGACCGGTCAACTTCGGGCTGTTGTTCGCCTGGTCGCAGTTCGTGGTGGCCTGGGGCGTCGCTTTCTTCTATGCCCGGCGTGCCAACGGCCACTACGACGCACTCGCCGACGAACTCCGCCGCCTCGCGACCGATGGAGGTACGCCATGAAGCGCACCACCCTCCGCATCGTCGCGATCGCGGCCGGCACCCTCGCCTCGCCGCTGGCCCTGGCCCAGCAGGCCGGCGCCGTCGCGCCCCAGTTCCGCTGGCTGACCTTCTCGGTCTTCGGCGCGATCATCGCGCTGACGCTGTTCGTGACCTGGCTCGCCGCGCGGCGGGTCAAGGACGCGCAGCAGTTCTATGCCGCCGGCCGCTCGGTCAGCGGCATCCAGAATGGCTGGGCGATCGCCGGCGACTACCTGTCGGCGGCGTCGTTCCTCGGCATCGCCGGCCTGATCAGCCTCTACGGCTACGACGGCTTCATGTACTCGGTCGGCTGGCTGGTCGCTTACATCACCGTGCTGCTGCTGATCGCCGAGCCCTGCCGCAACATCGGCAAGTACACGCTCGGCGACATCCTCGCCTTCCGCAACGACTACAAGAAGACCAAGACCGTCGCGGCGACCTCGACCATCCTGGTCTCGATCTTCTATCTGACCGCGCAGATGGTCGGCGGCGGCGTGCTGGTCAAGACGCTGATCGGCATCGACTACGAGGTCTCGGTGATCGCAGTCGGCGTGCTGATGCTGGGCTACGTGATGTTCGGCGGCATGGTCGCGACCACGTGGGTGCAGATCATCAAGGCGGTGCTGCTAATCGCAGCCTCGCTGCTGCTGGTGTTCTTCACCTGGCTGCCGTACGGTTTCTCGCTGCCGGGTTTCCTCTCGGCCGCAGTGGCCGATCCGAAGGTCCAGCTCCAGGTGGCCAAGCTGCTCGGAGACCCGGCGACCAACCTGTCGGCCGCGGAACTGGGGCAGCGCTTCCTCGAGCCCGGTCTCTACCTCAAGAACCCGATCGACCAGTTGTCGCTGGGCCTCGCGCTGGTGCTGGGCACGGCCGGTATGCCGCACATCCTGATGCGCTTCTTCACCGTGCCGAGCGCACAGGCTGCCCGCACCAGCGTGCTGTGGGCGATGGCGATCATCGGCGGCTTCTACCTGCTGACGCTATTCATGGGTCTTGGCGCCGCGATCAACGTCGGCTCGG
>CALDVP010000160.1 GCA_937924195.1 uncultured Lysobacterales bacterium | reverse complement strand
GACCAGCGAGCCGGCGCCGGAGCCGCGACCGGGCCCGACCGGGATGCCCTGGCGGCGCGCGTACTCGATGAAGTCGGCGACGATCAGGAAGTAGCCGGGGAAGCCCATGCCCTCGATCACGTCGAGCTCGAGCGCGAGCCGCGCTTCGTAGGCGGCCTGATCGTGTCCGGGGGCGAGGCCGCGCGTCTCGAGCCGCTGCGCGAGCCCCTCGGCCGCGCGACGCCGCAGCCACTCCGGCTCGGAGACCGCAGGATCGGGCACCGGGAAGGCCGGCAGGAAAGCCTTGCCGAGCGTCAACTCGAGGTTGCAGCGGGTCGCGAGCTCGAGCGTGTTGTCCAGCGCCTCGGGCAGGTCGGCGAAGAGCGCGCGCATCTCCACCGGGGACTTGAGGTACTGGCCTTCGCTGTAGCGCCGCGGCCGCTTCGGATCGTTCAGCACCCAGCCTTCGTGGATCGCGACGCGCGCCTCGTGGGCCTCGAAGTCCTCGCGGCGCAGGAAGCGCACGTCGTTGGTCGCCACCGCGGGGACGTCGCGGGCCGTGGCGAGGTCGAGCGCCGACGGCAGCCAGGCCTCGTCGGCCGGTCGGCCGGTGCGCAGCAGTTCGAGGTAGCAGCGGTCGCCGAGCGTGCGCTGCCAGACCGCGAGCGCGGCCAGCGCGGCGTCGTCGCGGCCGGCGGCGGCATGCAGGCCGACGTCGGAGTGCGGGCCGAGCAGTGCCACCAGTCCGGTGTTCGCGGCCTCGAACCAGGTGCGGTCGACCGTCACATGCCCGTGGGCATCGCGTTCGCGGTAGGCGCGGGTCAGTAGCTCGCAGAGATTGCGATAACCGCTGCGGTCGAGGCAGAGCAGGGTGACCCGGTGGCGCTCGCCGCGGGGATCGGCGAACCACGCGTCGGCCCCGATGATCGGCTTGATGCCGGCGAGTTCACAGGCGCGATAGAAACGGATCGCTGCGAACAGGTTGGCTTCGTCGGTCACCGCGAGCGCCGGCAGGCCGTGCCGGACCGCCTCGCTGACGAGGTTCGGGATCTTCCCGCCGTCGGGATCGACGTGCTTGGTGTCGATCTTTTCGGGCAGCCGGATCGTCGAATCGACCAGCGAGTACTCGGTGTGGACGTGGAGGTGGACGACGCTTGCGGCCATTACTTTTGCCCCACGGTAGTGGCGGGCCCTGGGAGCGGCAAGGCTTGACAGCACGCGGCGCCCGGTGATCCCCGGACCGCGGCTCGGGGATACTGCCGCTGGATGGTCGAGACTGGCGGCCGGGTGGACGGGCAGACGATGGAAGGTGAAGGGAACTCCGTCGCCGGCCTGATTGTCGTCGGGCTCGGGGTCACGCTCGGATCGCACCAGACCCCGATCGCGCGAGCCGCGATCGAGGACGCGGACGTGGTCTTCGTTGCCGCGTCGCATGGGCTGGTCGAGGACTGGGTGCAAGGCATGCATCGCGACGTCCGTAGCCTGCAGCCGCACCAAGCCGAAGGTTGCTCCCGACTCGACAGCCATCGCGCGATGGTGGCCGCGATGCTCGACGAGATCCGGGCCAGTCGCCGGGTCTGCGGCGCCTGCTATGGCCATCCCGGGGGTCTGCCTGGGTGCCGCCTTGCGCGGTCGCCGAGGCGCGCGCGGCGGGTTTCGAGGCGGTCATGGCGCCCGGCGTGTCGGCCGAGGACTGCCTTTACGCCGATCTCGGCAGCGATCCCGGTACCCACGGCTGCGTGCACCACGAAGCGACGCGCTGAAAGATCGAGACGCGGCCGGTCGACACGGCGGCTTGCTGGTGCTCTGGCAGGTCGGCCTCGAGGGCGACCTGTCGATGTCGGTTGCACCGAGCGGCCGGTCGCGGCGTCGGTTGCTGATCGACAAGCTCCCCGTCCACTCTCCCGCGAGGCATCCGGTGGTTCTGGAAGAGGCCGCGGTGCTGCCGGTCGAGCGCCATCTGCGCAATCCGATGGTGCACGCCGACGAGGCGCTCGACCAAGCCAAGCACGATGGCAGGAACCGCGTCGCCCGGTACGACGAGGCGCTGGCCGATGCGGTGCGCCTCGCGCGCACGGCAGGCACGGCTGCGGCGGGATCGCGCGGCGCGGCTCCCTGAGCGACGTTTCGTCGCCAGCGCGGCATCATCCGTCGCATGGCCGGCGCGCGCCCGCGGCGGCGCGTTGCCGGCCTGCCGTCGTAACCACCAACCCGAGGGAGATCCATGGCCCCCATGGTCCGATGGTCGAAGCGGATCGCGGTCGCGATCCTCGCAGTGCTGCTGGTCGCGGCGATCGCGCCCTACCTCGTCCCGCTGCGGAACAGCGTCGAGCCGCTGCCGGAGCGTCCGTTCGAGAACAGCCTGCACGCCGAAGCGGGCGGGGTCCGCGTGCATGCGCAGGCGTGGCCCGCAGCCGAGGTCGACGGGCCGGTGCCCTGCGCCTTCGCGCTGATCCACGGCTTCGCCGGATCCACCTACTCGTGGCGTGAGCTCGCGCCGCGGCTGGCCGCGCGCGGCCACGCGGTGCTGGCGATCGACCTGCCTGGTTTCGGCTACAGCGAGCGGCGCAACTGGCCGCTCGACGACGGCGAGGGCGTCTGGCAGGTCCTCGACGCGGTGCGGCCCGGGGCACGCTGGTGCCTGATCGGGCATTCGATGGGCGCGCGAGTCGCCGCTGCGGCGGCCTCGCGACATCCGGAGCGTATCGATGCCGTCGTCTACCTCGGTGGCGGCCCGCTCGGTCGGGGCGAGTCCGGCGCACGACAACAGCTTGTCGGGGCCCTTCTACGCCTGCCACCGGTGCAGCGCTGGGCCGCGGTCTATGCCGATCGCACGCAGTTCAATGCCGGGCGCTTCGCGACGCTGCTCGGCTCGGCCTACGGACGCACGCCGATGGTCGCCGAGGTCGAGGGCTATCTTGCGCCGCTGCTGGTGGAGGGCACGGCGCCGGCGATCCTGGCCCGAATGGCGACCGCGCGGGCATCGGTCGACGAGGCGACCATCGCCGGCCTGCCGACGCTGTTGCTGTGGGGCGCGGTCGATACCTGGGTGCCGCCGCGTGTCGCCGAGCGGACGCGTGAGCGAATGCCGGGCTTCCAGCTGATCGAGATCGCCGGTGCTGGCCACAATCCGATGGAGACCCACCCGGCCGAGACCTGGCGCTCACTCGAGGGCTGGCTCGGGATACTCCCGAAGCCCGTGATCGAGTGGGCATCCGGGCAGGCACCGCGATGAGCAGTCGAGCGTTCGGCTGGCGGAATGGTCCCGCCAATCGTGCTGCTCAAGCGTAGTAGTAGCGAGTCACATGAAAGAATATGGGCGCGGCGAACACAACCGAGTCGAGTCTGTCGAGTACGCCGCCATGTCCGGGAATCAGATGCCCCCAGTCCTTGATGCCGTGGTCGCGCTTGATCGCGCTCATGACGAGCCCTCCGCCGGCGCCCATTGCAGCGATCATCAGGGACATGCCGGCCGCGACCAACGGCGAGAACGGCGTCAGCCACCAGAGCAGGGCGCCGAGGCCAGTGGCGCTCGCAATGCCTCCGACGAGTCCTGAGACCGTCTTCGACGGCGACAGCGTCGGCGCAAGCTTCGGGCCACCGACGAGCTTGCCCCACACGTACTGCAGCACGTCACTGGCCTGGACCACGATCAGCAGAAAGGCGACCAGCAGCTCGCCGCGTGCCTCGAACCCCGTGATCTCCAGGGTCGCCAGCGCGGGCACGTGCGAGAGTCCATAGACGCACAGCATGAGACCCCACTGGGTCACCGCGACGCGGCGCAGGAAGCGGGTCGGATCCCCGCGCAAAGCGCTTGCGATCGGCAGCAGCAGGAAGGCATAGACAGGAATAAGGATACTGTAGAGCCCGTACCAGCCGATCGCGACCAGCGCGTACTGCGCCGGAATCGCGATGAAGAAGCCGAGCGCGAGCGCGAAATGGTCGCCGCGCCGGGTGTAGGTGATCGACGCGAATTCGCGCAGCGCCAGCACCGAGAGCAGCGCGAAGAGCGTGATCAGGCCGACCGATTGGAGCGCGAAGGCAGCTGCCAGCAGCGCCACCATCAGCCACCACGACATGATGCGGGCGTTCAGGTCGTCGATGACCGGATGCGGCCGACCAAGTGCGACGACGCGATGGAGCGCCCACCCGACGATGCTGGCCAGGCCCAGCACCGCAAGCGCAAACGACAGCAGCCGGGCGAGCTCGCTCATGGGCGAGGCTCCATGCCGTCGTCGGCGCGTGACGCCAGCAGACTCGCACGGGCGCGATCGAGGAAGGCGGCTTTCGATTCACCAGCGACCGCGTCGAGCGCGGGTCCAAAGCGGACGGTGCACAGGAGCGGCAGAGGTAGCCACTCGCCCTTCGGCAGCACGCGTCCGACATTCGTGATCCAGCAAGGCACCAGCTCGACATCCGGTCTGGCCTTTGCCAGGTGCCAGAGTCCAGACCGCAGCGGCAGTAGCGGCTCATCCTCGAGGTCATTGCGCGTTCCTTCCGGGAAGAGGATCAGGGAGGCGCCATCGTCGAGTGCGGTGCGCATCGCCGCCATCGGGTCCTCGCGGCGGGTCGCGGCGTCGCGGTCGATCAGCACCGCGTGGATCACCCGGTGCGCGATGAATCGACGCACGGCCGAGCGCTCCCAGTAGTCGCGCGCGGCGACCGGTCGTGTGGCGCGCCGGACCGCCGGTGGCAGCGCTGCGAGTACAAGCAGCGTGTCCGCATGGCTGCGGTGATTCGCGAAATAGATCCGCTGCCGCATGACGGGCGCAGCACCAGTCCATTCGCCGCGCACGCCGGTGAGCAGCCACACGGCGCCGAGCAGCAGTCGCAGCAGGAGTTCGCTCATCGGGCTACCTGATTAGCACTGATCCTCGGCTGGGGCCGGCTTGACTCGCTCGGATTCGCGGGCAATGCGATTGCGGCATTGAGCCAGCCGCAGGCCGCCGCGACAAAGTCTCCCAGATGACGAGCCATGGATGGCGGGTTGAGTGACCCTGCGACGCTCACCGCCGCCGAGGAGCGGCACGGCGCAGGCGGGGGTACGGCCGCGAAGGCAGAGGTTTCTCTGGAGCGTCCGCCGGGACGAGTCTCGGGGGTCGGCGACCCGACCCCCTGCTCGGGCCGGCCGAAGGCCGGTTTGAATGACGTTTCGTTCTCAAAGCTGCCCACTGGACACACCATGGCCTTCCGGCCTTGCAGCGAGAGGGTCAGCCGCGACCCTCACTGCGTCGCTGAGCTTCGGGGCGAATCAGTCCACCGCTTGATTCCAAGGCTGCTGC